>JAGHSU010000060.1 GCA_018065685.1 Candidatus Methanocorpusculum equi
ATGCCGCTTTGCAGCATTACAGAGAGAGCTGCTGCATCTGCTTCAAAATTATATTCAGTATTATATGGCGTGTCAACAATTTCCAGACCTCCGCCCATCACAATAAGTTTTCTGATATGGTTTTTCAGCTCCGGCTCTTTTGTGAGAAGCTGTGCGATGGTACTGCCAGGTCCTGTCAGGAGATAGGTGATATTATCATGACGCATCAGTTCAGCCGCAATTTCATCAAGATTCTGATAATCAAACTGATACTCTGACTCATTAAAATCACAGGCTTCTGCCAGCAGACCTGCTATGTTTCCAAGACCGTCGCTGCCGTTGAATCCGTCATATTCAACATCGGATCCCGGCAATGTTTTCTCTGCCCCGAGGGCTGTTTTGCCTTTCAGATCCAGATACTCGTCTATTACAGCCAGATTTGCCGCAGTAAAAGACCTTGGCATATTTCCCACTGATGCGATGTACATATCAGGTTCTGTCAGCGCCTTTGCCGCAAGAAAACAGGCGAATACATCGTCACAGCCCGGGTCCATGTCAAAAACGATGTATGGGGTCGTGTCAGTCTCATCTGAAGACTAAGATACTATATCTGCGGTTTCTACAACAGGACTGTCCGAAATCTGATGAGACGGCACCTCAACGCAGCCTGCTGTGCAGAGGACTGCACAGAGCAGCAGTAAGCCGGCGATAAGGATGATGGTGGATTTTCTCATACTGATATTATATAGGAGGGAGGAGGGGATAAAAGTTACGAAGATAAAAACAGATCAGCCAGGCAGCATCTCAACACACATCTTCAGAACCGGAGTATCAGCCTCAGGAGTTAGTGCCGGGAGACACGCACTATCCTTTTTACCGCTTATAGTATCTCCTGCTGTTTCCCCGGTACCCGGACGCGGCATACTCCTTCTCCCCGCTGTTCCACAGCTTTGACTGGGAGATCAGGATACAGAGAAGCCACAGAAGAATACTGACAACTACCGCAATCGCAACTTTTACCCCCGGACTCAGACCGTCGAGAAATGCGAACTTACCCAGGTGATACGAATTCTTCAGCCACAGATTGTATGCAAGACAGAGCAGCGCGGGGATGGCAAATATGATGGTAAAAATCACACCTGCTATGGTACTGCCGGTCTTTACCCGGATTCTTCCTCTCAGGAGAGCATGTCTGGATGCCGGATAGAAAAATTTCACACCGGATAACGTACAGCAGTCCTCCATCAGATGCATGCATGCGCCGACGAGGACTCCTGTGGATGCGATGAGGACAAACGGAGTCCAGTATCCGATGAGATAGAGAATAATATTGAGCGGAATAAGAATGACCAGCAGGGAAAAGAAGATTCCCGGAATACTGTGGATAAGATTTCTGTGCTTCAGATACTCGGTCTTCTTCTTTTTGTCCCCTCCGCTGAACACAAATCCGGTCAGATGCTTTACCGGATATGCGGCAAGGGCTATGACCCAGGTGAGCGGACCGTTCCCTTCCGCTGAACTGCTGCGCAGTCTTCCAAGGTACGGATTGTATGTCGAATCAATATCCGGATAGACCGCCCCTATGGCGATTCCAAGGAGAAATGCGAAGGAGAACTCCGGGTACTGCACGATAACAGGCGAGAGGAGAAGAAACGCCCACGCAAGGCTTATGATAAAATGATCTTTTCCAAGCATAGGTCAGAGCATCCTGCAGGATTGTTTCAGTGTGTCTTTCATAGAGAGAAAAAACAAAAAAAGAAATCAGGTTTTATCCGAGCAGTTCAACCCTGCGCTTCCGGCACTGCTCGCAGGGAATATCACACGGATACTCCCCCGTGCCGCACGCAAGACAGAGCTCCTCTTCAGGAATCCCCACTGCCTGAATAAGACTCTCCTTATCAATGTAGGTAAGCGTTGTTGCATGAATCTTCTCACAGATCTCATCAACGCTCCGCTCAGCGCCGATAAGCTCCTTTCTTGTCGGAAGATCCACCCCGAAATAACACGGAGCGATAATGGGCGTTGAACCGATGCACATATGCACCTCACGCGCCCCGAAATCACGCACCATATCAACAATGCGAAGCGACGTCGTCCCCCGCACAATACTGTCATCGACGAGGACAACCGACTTGTCCTCGACATGGCTTCTTACCGGATTTAACTTCATCCGCACCGCGTTCTCACGAAGCGACTGCGCGGGCATAATAAACGTCCGCCCGACATACCGGTTCTTCAAAAGCCCCTCGCGGTACGGAACGCCTGAAGATGCCGCATAGCCTGTTGCAAACGCAGTCCCTGAATCGGGGACAGGGGACACCAGGTCCGCTTTCGGAGCGGAACGCCCGAGCGCCTCCCCGATTCTTCTCCGGGCATCATAGACTAAAACCCCGTCGATAACCGAATCCGGGCGTGCCGTATAGACATACTCAAAGATACAGTGTGCGGTGTGCTCCGCCTTTGCGAACCTGACGGAAGTAAACCCGTCAGCCGTTACCGCAAGAAGCTCGCCTGCTTCGACATCGCGGATAAGCGTACCCCCGATGATATCGAGCGCGACACTTTCAGATACAACCGCATACCCGGACGCGGTAGAGCCGATACAAAGCGGCTTTACCCCGAGGGGGTCGCGGAACGCATACAGGACGCCGTCTAAAACCGCACAGCCCGTGTACGCTCCGGAGAGCTTGTGAAGGGCGCGGATAAGCGACTGCTGCGGCTCCGTTCCGCGGATGAGTTCAGCTGCCGCGAGAGCTGCAATAAGTTCTGCGTTCGACGTGGTTGAAAAGATGTGCCCTCCCTCCTCGCACTCGGCGCGAAGAGCGTCCCTGTTAATCAGTGATGCGGAAACCGAAATACAAAGGGAGTGTCCCTTGAAAAGAAATGTCAGGGGCTCGATGTTTTCCCGGTGCCCGCGCACCGACTTATCAGAGTACAGTACCTGCCCCACCCCGCTTTTCCCGGGAAGCGTCTGCAGTTTCTCGGCTGAGAATACCTCGGATAGCAGTCCGGGCGCTTTGTAAACGTGGGACTTCGTCCCGTCAAAAGTGGCAATGCCTGCAGCCTCCTGCCCTCTGTGCTGAAGAGCATGCAGACATAGGTAGAGGGGGTAGCTGACATCTTCGTTCTGTATGATGCCTGCGATACCGCTCATAATTTACTTCTTGTTCAGATGTGTTCTGATGTGTTCAGAGATTAGTTGTCTCTTGCCTTCTTGGTCCAGTTGTACTTCCGGATCTTTGCAGATTTTCCGAATCCGCATGAAGAACAGACTCCTTTTCTCGCGTGGAAGGACATCTTGCCGCAGCGGCGGCAGATGATGTGGCTGTGCTTGTTGCGCAGACCCATTGACGGTGTGCCTTTTGTCATGTTATTTCACCTCGTATTTATTCAACTGTGGGGGCAATGAAAATCACATTGTCGCCGCGCACGATTAAGGTGCCAAGCGCAATCTTCCCATTCTCTCCCTCTTCCTCAACTTTGTCAAGAACCAGATTCATGTGGACATCGTAGCCCTGAAGGACTCCGCGAATCTCCCTTCCGCCTTTCAGCGAAACAATGACGGGCTGGCGGTTTAATACCTGATCTAAAATTTCCAGTGGTCGCTTTGTCATAAGGATTTGCCTACCTTACATTCTCACTCTTGCACGGGCTTTCTGCCGCAATGGCTGAGGCTCTTGTTGAAGAGTGTTTATGTATTGGATATATCCACAGATAAAGATACCGTTCTTATATACGCGTGTTTATATCGTGAGAAGGAAAATAATATATACATGGTATCAGATTCCGAAGCATCAGTCCTCGAACGGCTCGATGCGGATAACGTCAGGTCGGTCCTCCTTCAGTTCTCCGATCTGGAAGGGAAGACGAAAAGCGTGGCAGTCCCCGCAAAACGGGTGGAAAAGGCATTAGACGGGGGAATCAGCTTCGACGGCTCCTCGATTCAGGGATTTGCACGCCTTGAGGAATCGGATATGGTGCTTAGGCCCGATGTTGCCACGTACCAGCCGATTCCCTGGTCTGAAAAGGATTACCGCGCGGCGCGGTTCATCTGCGATGTCTACACAACGCGCGGAGAACCGTTCACCGGCGACCCGCGCTATATCTTAAAGCAGGAGATGAAAAAAGCGGCTGACGCAGGATATATTTTTAACGTCGGCCCTGAGATGGAGTTTTTCCTGTTCCGGCGCGACGAGGCGGGACACCCGACCGTAAACCTGCAGGACCATGCTTCCTACTTTGACCAGACCCCGACAGACCCGGGAGAGGATGTGCGCCGCGAGATTGCAACGCAGCTTTCGGAGATGGGATTCAATATCGAGGCGTCACACCACGAGGTTGCCCCCTCGCAGCATGAAATTGACTTCACCTACGGGGATGCGCTTTCCATGGCAGACAAGGTGGTGACATTCAAGTTCGCGGCAAAGACGCTCGCATTAAAGCGCGGACTGCATGCGACCTTTATGCCGAAACCTATCTACGGCATCAACGGCTCGGGTATGCATGTGAACTGTTCGCTGATGAAGGACGGGGAAAACGCGTTTTATGACCCGGAGGGGGAGTTCCAGCTCTCAGATACCGCGCGGCACTTCATAGCAGGCCTTCTCGCACACATCGACGGAATCACCAGAATCGCCAACCCGACCATTAATTCCTATAAGCGTATCATCCCGGGCTATGAGGCCCCGGTCTACATCGGCTGGTCTGCGATGAACCGCTCGGCGTTAATCCGCGTCCCCTCGCCGCGGGGCAAAAGCACCCGTGCGGAGCTGAGAAGTCCCGATCCGACCTGCAACCCGTATCTTACCTTTGCGGCGATGCTTGCAGCAGGAATGGAAGGGGTAAAGAATAAGATGGAGCCTCCGGAAAGCATCGATACAAATATCTTCAGAATGTCTGCGGCAGAGCGCGAGGCGGCAGGTATCAGATGTCTTCCCTGGAATCTGATGGAATCTGACAAGGCGCTTCGAAACGATGCACTCCTCTGCGGAGTATTAGGAAAACATGTGGTGTCCCAGATGCAGCGGATTGCAGAACTTGAATGGGGGGAGTTCTCCAAGGCAATCACCGACTGGGAGATTAAGCGGTATCTCGCGACGTATTAACTACGTCCTTTTTTATTCTTTTTTACAGGCCTTGATTATAAGGGATTCTGCAGTGTACTCTGCAGCCTTTATTTCCCGCATGCTCTGGTAAAATAGAGCTGAGGAAACGAGGGTAGAGAACAGGGAAGTAATAGAATTATTCGCCTGAGCAAAAAAAAGAGACAGGGGGTGATGGTCTGACCCCTCGAAATGTATGACAGAGTTCCCATCCAGGATTATTATTTTACTCGATTCTACACAATACTTAATCAGTGGTTATTTTAGCAAATCCCTTAATGAGGGAAAAGACAAGTTCTTCAATTTTATTGATAGATTCAATATTTACACGCTCATTAATGGTGTGTGAATTCTGAATCGTTGCTCCGACTGTTATTGTGTTTATACCCGGCTTAATCCAATCTATGATACCACACTCGAGTCCGCCGTGAATCGCCTTGTAATTCGGTTCTTTTCCGAAAAACAGTCTGATAAGTATTTAAGATTGTTTGCACAAATTCGGGCTCCTCCTCAGACAACCCCCAAGCGGGTGCAAAACCATTTTCCTTAACGGTGAAACCATGCTTTTCAAAGTGAGACATAATATCTTTCTCTACCTGTTTAAGGGTAGAATTGTCACTGGCTCTGGGTAAAATCCTAAGTGTAACCTCATGCTCATCAGAAGTAATAGTCCCTATGTTTGAATACGTCAGAATACCAAACTCAGTTTTTTCAATAAGACCGTTGACACAGGATGTAACGGAGGTAATAATCTGTTCCGCTGCAGCATGCGGATAAGCATATGCTGGTGCCGCGGTTTTTTCAAAGGTAACAATGACATCAGGATCTGTATTGGCATACTCCTTTTTGAGTTCATCGGAAAGGGAGGAAAGACGTGCCTTAAATGTATCTGCATCTGCAGGGTTTACGGATACAAGGATCGAAGCAGAAGTCGGAATCGCATTTGACGCAACCCCGCCGGTAAATTCAGAGATTTCCTGATACGGGAGCTCATTAACTATGGCAACCAGCGTTTGAATTGCATTTGCGCTTCCCTTGTCAATATTAACCCCGGAATGACCGCCCAATCCTCCAGATATTTTTACACGGAACCAGTCATTATTTTTGGCAGGGTTCCATGATGTAACAGAATATGCAGCAAAAAGATTTGCAGACCCGGCAGAACTAACCAATAATGTATCAATATCTTCTGCATCTACATTAATAAGATACTTACCCGGTAGAAAATCCGGAGAGAGGACGCTTGCACCAAGGCATCCTGTTTCCTCATCGACAGTAAAGAGGCAGGCGATGCTGGTATCTTTAAATTCAGGGGAAGAAAGCGCTGAAAGCATTACAGAGATTCCGATACCGTCATCGGCACCGAGTGATGTTCCGTCTGCATGAAGCCATCCATCTTTTTCATACGGTTTTACGTCATCTGTGCGATAATCAAATGTTTTGCCGTCTGCCAGAGCAAGGACCATATCCTGGTGTCCCTGAAGCGTTACAACAGGATTCTTTCCGCGTGTTATGAGGATGTTTCCTGCAGCGTCCTCTTTACAGTCAAGATTGTGATCTTCAGCAAATTTGTGAAGATAGCTGTTTATCCGTTCGAGGTGTCCGGACGGGCGGGAAATCTTTACTACCTCATCCATGAAATAGTCATAGGTTGTTTTATGTTCTGTCACTGAGGAGACAGGTGTTTCCTGCGGATTGTCAGATGAAATACATCCTGCAGCAAAAATTATCCCGATTCCAACTGCAAGAAGAAAACCGAGGCCGATAATTTTTGATTTCATGCCATCTAATACGAAATATGAGATTTATTATAATTATAATTTATGATTGGCGAGAAGGCGGTCGAAAGGATTGCACAACTCGTTTTCAATCAAAAACCGGCGTTAAAATTTTAAACAAAAAAATAAGGGATTAGTTGTCCTCTTTCATCAACTGATCTATCACCCTCTTTACTATTTTTTTCTTATTTCAATCTGATGTAACTGTTCGGACAGCTTACCATCCGGATCTCCTGTTTTCTCTATCTCCCTCTCAAGCCTGTGCTTCTCCATCACAAGCATCCGATGCTCCTTCAATAACTTAGCTAACATTTGCTGATCTTTGTCAGGCAACTTGTTTTCGAGAATCAGGCTGCTCTTAAGAGACTCTCCGGCGGCAAGCGCCTGATTCACAGGAACGGGCGGAGCTGCGGCAATAAGGGACCCAGCACGTGCATCCTCTACAACAGATACAGAGGTACCTGCAGTCATATCAACAGCTGATGCAGCTCCTGCAAATACTCCTGCGAACAGAAGCACGAGAGCTGCGGCCAGAATAATTTTCACCAGCTTCTTCATACTAACCTCACGAAACACTGCAGGAAAAAACGCAATGATTCAAGTGTAAGTATATTGTACATATAACAATATAAACATGTCGAAGATATCTGACCTGGAACTGCACAGAGTATTTTTTGCACACAAAACCCGACACCTGACACCTGCTTTTATTCCGCTTTCATTTGGTTCATCTATCGGATTGTATCCGCAACGACCGTTAGCCCTTATTCATTCCCGCAGCTCTTTTTCACCAGCTCAAATACAAACTGTTTCAGCTGCAGGAAGGTTTCGATATTCAGCCGTTCATCAACGGTATGCACATTTTCAACATCAGGACCGATACTGACGACCGAAAGAGATGGGTTCTTCGCGGCCATGTATCCGCATTCAAGACAGCCGTGTGTCATATACACGGAAATCTCCGCATGAAACATATCTCGGTAGACATCTACCATCATCTGCACCAGCGGACTGTCATCAGCCTCTTTCCAGCCCGAAACCTCATCGGAGACCGAGGTCTCTGCCCCGGCTTCCTCAAAGAAGTTCTCTATCTCTGCAACAAGGGATCTGCACTCCGCAGGATCATTTCCGCGGGGGAAACAGATCACGGAAACCGTGCCGTCCTCCCGGGTCGAAAGAAGACCGAGATTTGATGAAAGGAGTGTGCAGGATTCGGATTTTTTTAAAGCAGCCGTTCGGGACTGAAGAAAGAGCAGAGAGAATCTGCCCGGTGGACTCTTTTGTCCACGGGGTAAGAGGGGTTTGGACGGGCACAATTTCCATCTTTAAATCAGGATCGGTATCCACGGCGTGCGACGCTGCATATTCAGCTGCAAGGGATGGGATGTTCTCATCCGATGCAGTGAAAATGAACTCTGCAGATGCCGGAATAACATTCTTTGCCGAACCCCCTGCGCAGGATATGAGCTCTACATCATGCAGTCCGGAGAGAGAGAGTCTGCTGCAGTCTTTACCGCATTCAGTCTTCCTGAATCAATCAGATGGGCGGAGTGGCCGGAACGAAGACCGGACACAAAGAGCCGGTAACAGGCGGTCACAGGTGTTTTTTCCCGTTCCGGATGGAACACAGCCTCAACAAAAGCCCCTCCGGCACTGGAAACACAGACAGAACCCCAGTGTTCGGTATCGATATTGAGAAGGGCATCTGCTGACAGCCAGTCGGGGGAGAGATTTTTTGCGCCGGACATGGTTGTCTCCTCATCAACGGTGAATATACAGTCAAAACTGCAGTCACTGAGTTCGTCTGAGGAGAGAGCGGCAAGAGCGGTTGCAATTCCCCTGCCGTCGTCAGCACCGAGGCTTGTCTCTTCCGCATACAGCCACCCGTCTTTAATATAGGTTTTTATGCTGTCTTTTCCGAAGACAAAGGAAGACCCTTCACGAACAGCAGGCACCATATCCTGATGTGCCTGAAGGATGATATGATGCTCCGAAGGTGACGACCCCGGATGCTTTATCAGAACATTTCCGACAGCATCAGTTTCATATTCAAGATGATGTTCTTCTGCAAATGCACAGAGGTAATTCTGTATTGCAGTGAGATGTCCGCTCGGGCGCGGGACTTTGGTTACTTCTTCAAAATATTTCATTTCTACCGTGGTGTCAGGCCCGCTGCCGCTTTCACCGGCAGGGCCGGGGAAAACCTGGTCGGGGCTTTCAATGCAGCCTGCTGTGAAGAGCACTGCTGCAAGAAGGGATGCGGCAAGGAGGGCGGTTATGGGTGACAATCTCATAAGAGGATTGTATTATGCGTGAGACGGGATAAGGTTATTGGTACAGATGCCGGATTGAACCATACGGGGGGGAGCGGGATGAAGGGAGACAGGGAGAAGGACAGGATGAAGGATGGTATGATGAAAAGAAACATCAAAAGAAGTGCGAGAGAAGGGATTCGAACCCCAGAACTACTACTAGACCAGCCCCTGAAGCTGGCGCCGTTGACCTGGCTTGGCTACTCTCGCATGAAAAGTGCTTTAGAATATTTGTTCTCATCCCACATAAAGATACGTATTGAACATCCCCGCAACCGGAAAAACCCTGCTGCAGATTAGAAATCCTTATCCGTTTCTGTGACCACCTGAATAGTATGTTTCGTGAAATGAGGAGAAAGGCACAGCAGATTCCGCAGGAAACCTGCGAAGAGATTCTGCGTAAGAACACCTCAGGCGTTCTCTCCCTTGCAGGAGACGACGGCTATCCGTACTGGGTGCCGCTCAGCTACTGTTATGAAAAAGGAAAACTGATTTTTCACTGCGCAAAGACCGGGCACAAAATTGATGCGGTCAGACGGTCCCCCAAAGCATCATTCTGTGTCATCGACAGGGATGAAATCAGAGCGGAAGAGTATACAACATACTTCAGAAGCGTAATCGTGTTCGGGATGGTCCGCATCGCAGAAAACGACACGGAAAAACAGGAACTGATTGAGGCCCTCGCGAAAAAATACCATCCGGAGGACACTGAAGAACACCGCAGGGAAGCAATCGGACGGGAGCTTAGGAATCTCTGTATCCTTGAAATGACCGTGGAACACATAAGCGGGAAAGAGGCAATAGAACTCGTCCGCATGCGCGAAAAACAAATATAAAAAAAGCCCCATGAGACGCTGTCTCAAGCACCCTGATGAAAACACCCTCCAAATGGTCAATTGGAGGGCATTTTCATCAAAAGAATTTAAAAAAATATCCGCTTAACTGCAGCCGGACCAGCCGCAGTGCTTGCAGATACCCATATTGCACCCTTCACCGAAGTCGAGCGGCTCCCCGCACTCCGGGCAGGGTCTTCCGACCTTCTTTTCAGGGACAGCTTCCACATTCCAGTTGTCAAGCGTTGCAACCGTCTGCTTTGTTGCCGCAAGCTCAATGCATTTTCCGACAACATCCGCACAGGACACACCCTCTGCCGTCTTGTTCTTGATTGCAGAGATACAATGGACCTTCGAGAACTGCTTGACAAACTTCTCATACGGGACACCGTTCTGGAGACCTGTGCTGATACTGCGCCCGAGCGCATTGCTGTTTGCCTCGCACCCTGCACCGACTGTGCGGATGAACACCTCCATCGGCTTTCCTTCAGGGGTCGTGTTTACCGTGATATAGAGTCTGCAGCAGCCGGACTGCGCAAGGAAGGTGCGTCCGCTCATCTCACGCGGGCGCTCAAAGGTCAGCGGATGAACGACTGCCGGGTCCGCATGCTTTTCCGCGGCGGCGGTAAGAGGCAGCGCGGCCGCTGCCGCCTGCTTTGCTTCGGAGATATCTTTTTTCTCCTCCTTCTCCTTCTTCTCAAGCGCCAGAACAACATCCTCCCGAGAGCCTGTTCTGTAAAGCGTCATACCTTTGATGCCTTCCTTCCATGCAAGAAGGATTGCCTGCGCCACATCCTCCTTTGTTGCGGAAAACGGCATGTTAATCGTCTTTGAGATGGATGCGTGAACATACTTCTGGAAGCAGGCCTGCATCAGCACATGGTCGCGCCATCCGATATCAAGCGCAGTCTTAAAGACGGCCTTAAAGGATGCAGGAAGCCAGGCGACGTCCTGAACGGTTCCTGTCTCATGAACATGGTCTACAACCTCCTGACGCTTCTTCTCAGCCGCCTCTCCGGTAAGTCCCATATCAGCTACAACGCGCTTTAACTCCGCCTCAAAGTAGGGGTGGACTAAAACAAAGCTCTTTCCGATGGTGTTTCTTCTGGTGTATGCATAGGAGAAGACCGGCTCAATTCCCGAGGAGCAGCCCGCAAGAAGAGAGATGGTGCCTGTGGGAGCAATGGTTGTCAGAGCAGCGTTTCTGATTATGACTCCCTGCGTGTCCCAGACACTTCCCTTGTACGCGGGGAAGGTACCCTTTTCTTTTCCGATCCGGATTGACTCTTCTGTGGCCACATCATTTATGCGCTTCATAACAGTCATACAGAAGTTGCGTCCCGCATCGCTGTCATAGGGGATACGAAGCATCAGCATTGCATCGTGGACCCCCATAAGACCTAAGCCCACCTTACGGGTTCTTGTGGTTGCCTCGCGGATCTGCTCAATCGGGAAGACATTTTTCGTAATCACCGCATCAAGGAAGCGGATTGCCATGCGGGTGATATTGTCGAGTTTTGCATAATCAAGGTCATCAGACCCCGGGCGGACAAATTTAGACAGGTTGATACTTCCAAGAACACAGGACTCGAACGGAAGAAGCGGCTGCTCGCCGCACGGGTTTGTCGTATCGATTGCGCCGAGCTGCGGGGTCGGGTTTTTCCGGTTGATGGTATCATAAAAGAGCACTCCCGGTTCTCCGTTTCTCCAGACACCTTCTACGATGCTGTTCCAGATTTCACCCACAGTCACAGATACTCCGGCATTGTCGGTTATCCAGACATCATCGAGTTTTCCTGCAGCAACCTTCTCCATGAAGGCGTCGGATACCATGACCGAGATGTTAAAGTTTGAAAAGTCCCCCTCTTTTGCCTTGCAGCGGATGAACTTCATAATATCCGGGTGCCAGACATTGAGAATGCCCATATTTGCGCCGCGGCGTCTTCCACCCTGCTTTATGACATCCGTTGCGGCGTTAAAGACCCGCATAAAGGACACCGGGCCTGATGCCACACCGTCTGTCGAACGGACGGGGGAACCTTCCGCGCGCAGGTGCGAAAAGTTGTATCCGGTACCTCCTCCGGACTGGTGAATGATTGCCCCCCAGCGTATTGCGTCAAAGATTTCCGGAAGGGAATCATTCACCGGAAGGGTAAAGCATGCTGAAAGCTGCCCTAAGGGAGTCCCTGCGTTCATAAGAGTTGGCGAGTTCGGGAGGAACTCGAGCTCCGTCATTGCCTTAAAGTATTCGTCTGTTTCCTCAGGAGTCTCGCCGAGAGCATCAGCAACACGCCTGCAGACGTCTTCAAAGCTTTTTTCGCCTGCGCGGAAGTATCGCGCGGCTAAAATGCTGTCAACTACAGAATCCGCCATAAATCAACCTCTGTTTATATGGGAACGGGTGTACCGTTAGTAATTAGTTTGTACTAACATAATATAATCTCACCGCCTTAACCCCCTTACGAATACAAAAAACACAAACTATAAATGATACCTTGGGTTATCTAAATAGACAAATGGTTGTACCTTCAAAGATTTTTTTTACGAAAGGCGTCGGAGTTCACCGGGAAAAGCTGGTGTCCTTCGAAATGGCCCTGCGCGACGCGCATGTGGCGCCGTTTAATCTGGTAACAGTGTCGTCTATCCTCCCTCCGGACGCACGGATTGTATCCCGCGGGGAGGGTTTAAAAGAGCTTCACGCAGGAGAAGTGGTCTTTTGCGTGATGGCGCGCGAGTGCACCAACACCGCAGGGGATGAGATTGCGGCATCTGTAGGACTTGCAGTCCCGTCCGATATACATCATCACGGATACCTTTCGGAGTATCATTCGCACGGAGATACGGCTGAAGCGGCGGCAGACCATGCGGAAAAGCTTGCAGATATCATGTTAAAGACACTTATGGATGAAAACGCTGTCCTGAAAACAAGCCATGTCGTATCCGCCGCAAAAGGAGCGGACGGGGTCTGGACTACCGTTGTGGCTCTTGCGGTCTTTGTTCCGTAACCTGGGGCGCATCGTCGGGATAGACGATTGCAATAATATATTCGCGCTCTGCTGAAAGCCGCATCGGAACAAAGCTTGCAGAAATCATTTTTTCCTTTTTCCCCACAACAACCGTGTCCTTTACAGTAATTTTCTCGCGCTTTGCAGCGGCGGATGCGAGGGCTGTTTTAAGCTGATCTCCCCCGATTTCTTCCAGAATCCGGTGAATTGTCATGTGCATCAGTTCGTTTCTGCTGCAGCGCAGGAACTGTTCCGCCTCGCGGTTTGCGTAGTAATACCTGCCGGTGGATAAATCTGATGCAGTAACGATTGCCGGAATGTTTTCAATGACCGCGTTTAAAAAGAGCCGCCACTGTTTTTCGCCAAGCTCCGCCTCGTACCGCCCGGTGACATCATGAAGCGCCCCGCTGCAGCCGAAAAAGGCACCGTCGTCTTTTTCGGAGGCAATAGGAGATGCGGTAATATCTACGTACCTGAGACTCCCGTCAGCGGCGGTTATCCGGAGTTCATGGAGGGAAAAACCGGATTTCCGTGACGAAGCACGGGAAAACTCCGCGGAAAAGCGTTCGGCATCCTTTGTATCCAGAAGGGAGGAAAACGGTTTTCCAATGAGTTCTTCAGGCTGATATCCGGCAACCCGGACAATTCCACGGCTGATGTAGCGGATAATGCCCTGTTCATCCGCGGACCAGAGCACATCGCGGACGGTTTCAACGATGCGGCGCAGTTCCGCACTGCTTTCCGCAAGACGCTCTTCCGCTCTCACGCGGGAGGTGATGTCGTCTAAGAGGAGGGTTGCCCCGGGGGTGCCGTCTGGAAGGACAATCGGGAAGATGCGCTCTTCAAGGATGAAGGTCCCGTTGTTTCGTTCGAGAATGAGCTCATCACGGACGGTGTTTCCCCGAAGAGCGGAACGCAGGTGCTCGGTGAGTTCCCCGCCGCAAAGTGCACGCCCGGCACCTTCAAAGATGCAGCTTCCCACAATCTCTTCGGAAGTGCAGGATAAGAGGTCCAGAACCGGTTTGTTTGCCTGAATGATGCAGAGCTCCGAGTTGATGAGGAGGACCATCTCTGATGAAAGATTCAGCATTGCAGAGACGGGAACGCGCTTTGCGGCGAAGAAGACCTTTGCTTTTCCAAAGGTCCGCATCTCCGCACGTCCTGAGAGGAGGAGCTTGTCCAGATAGCGGGCTGCGGTGTTTCTGCTGATGGACAGTGCTTCCGCAAGCTCTGATACTGACATTCCGCGCGGATTTTCCTTGAGTTTTTCCAGAATCTCCGGGATGCCGCTTTCTGCATCAGTCATAGTGTGAATAATGATTTGTTTCCCGGAAATTTAAGGGTTTGTGCTTCGCACAGCACCTGTACACTGCATAATTGCTGTGCATTGGAAGATACTTTTAAATAAAATAAGAGCAAATAGTAATATAGCAGCCGAAACGGCCGCATGGAAATTCCATTTCACATCTCCGCAGTCCTTCATCCTGCGGCTGACTGGAACTTCCTCCTCCTTAATGACACGTACCTCTTTTATTGTTTTTATTTCAGGGAATTCATACCACAGCCATATCCCAAACCGCCGGCTGCAAAAAATGATTCACAAAAAAGTTTAAAGAACCGGATGAATCCGGATATTCACTGTTCAGTCAGAGATTTTCTTAAAAAGCCCGGGTTTCGTCTTCGGGATAAGACATAAGGGGCATACCCAGTTATCCGGGATATCCTCATACTTCGTACCCGGAGCAATTCCGTGTTTCGGGTCGCCGACCTCCTCGTCGTATACCCAGCCGCAATAGATACAATACCATTTTGCCATATATTTATGTTTCTTAGGGACTGCATATTAACCTGTTGTTTGAGGCACCACGGAAACAGCCGGAAACTGACAAAAACGAAAAAGAAAAAGAGGAAGAGGGGATTTGGAAGAAGAGGGTTAGAAGAAGGGGAGACGGAAGTTAGAAGAAGGAGGAAAGAGTTACTCTTCCTCTGCTGCTTTCCGGAGAGCTTCCATATACGCCGAAATATCAAGCCCGTAGCGTTTCGAGAGGATAACGACCGCGGCACTGGAACCTAACAGATCATCAAAATGCTTCTGGATTGCCTGAAGCTCTGCCGCAAGCTCTTTTATCCCGCGGCCGGTCTTTTCCGACAAAAGCTGCAGGATACGCTCTACCGGGTCCTCGTTTTCCGGAACGGCAAAAACCGCATCCGTCGGTTTGAACCCGAGCGGAATCTTTTCTTCCTGCAGATGCTCTGCGAGTGTATATTCCCCCTCCTTTTCCTCGATATAACAGCCGCGCGCCGCAGCGAGGGCAATCAGCTTTTTTGCATCATCACTTGACATCCAGCGCTTTTCAAGCGTAAAATAATACAGCAGATTTGCCCGTGCAAGGGTCGTCTGGCGTGAATGCTTAAACGGGGCGGCAGCAGTTGTTTCAAATTCTCCCATAGTCTGTATTATAGTTCGCGCTGGAAAGCAATAAAGAATCCGTTAAAAATCCGGTGAAAAAATATTTGGAGTGTGTCCTATGACACACCTGCGGTTTTGTATGATGAAATCCGTGAATCTTACTCGAGTAAGACTGCGTTTATTACGCCATCCTGTCCCGGGCGGCTTACAATGCGTGCCTTTCCGAGATCGGTTGCGATAACCGCTCCCTTTGTCATAAGGTTACGGCGGACATAGTTCGGGTTTGCTGCGTTTTCAGCAACTGATAAAATCTTAACCTTCTGAACTTTTCCTGTCTTGCTGTCGCTGACGTTTGCAAAGTCTGCCTTTAATGCGCGGACTTTGGTGTTTCCTCCGGTTACCCGGATGGTCTTAATCTTCATCTCTCCGACAACGGTATCTGCCGGGGATCTTCCAATTTCGGTCCGTCTCTTGCCGCGGGCTGCGTGATAGCGGCCGCCGGTAGATTTACGGGTTGATTTTCCCTGCCAAAGCATTTTAATATCTCCTAAGGTTTAGTATCTCTGATGAAGATATCGGATATCGTCGGATATCTGACATCATCAGTTTTCTCCATAGTCCTATATTTATTAGTTCTTTTTGTATATTAATTCACAGGGTACCATTCAGGAGAGAATTGCATCCGCAACCTCTTTGACGCCTTCGCCTTTTTTGAGGTTCGTCTTGATGATAATCATCTCCGGATTGTACCGTTTAATGTCCGCTTCCATCCGCTCAATGCTGCATCCGACTGCTTCTGCGAGGTCAATCTTGTTGATAACCGCAATCTGGCAGTCGCGGAACATCATTGGGTGTTTGTTTACGACATCGTCGCCTTCCGTTGTGGAGATGACAACAATCCGTTTCTCCGCGCCGAGCTTGAAATCAGTGGGGCAGACCATGTTTCCGACGTTTTCAATCAGACAGATGTCAACGTCGTCGAGATTTAAGTGATCTAATGCATGGTGAACGAGGTGGGCATCAAGATGACATTCCTTTCCGGTATTTGCGTTGTATGCCTGAATTCCGGTCCCGGTAATCCGCTTGAAGTCGTCATCCCCGTAGACGTCGCCTGCGATTGCTGCTGTTACCAGTCCGCGCTTTTTAAACTCGGGGACAATCTGTTCGACGAGGGAGGTTTTTCCCGAGCCGATTGCTCCGAGGAGATCAAACGCGCGCACGCCGTGTTCGCGGAAATGCTCGGCGTTATGCTCTGCAAGTTTGTTGTTGGCGCCGTATATTTCGGCTTCCATTGATATGTCAACGTGGTGCATGCTCATATATTAGCTATCAAACGGTTTATAGATACCCATCATGCAGTTCACGGGGGGAAATAACAAAGACGGTAAAACGGAACCGGACGGATAAAGAAAAGGGATGGGGGAGACATAGAAATGAGGCGGAGGGGATGAAGAAGGGGGGACAAAATGAGATACAAATATAGCATAGGAAAAGAAACAGATAAGAAGATATGGCACAAAGAGTTCTGTACCCCTGCTACTTCGATGAAAAACTGACGCGAAAAGAGGGAAGACGGGTTGCACGCGGGCTTGCGGTAGGAAACCCCACGGCATCAGCGGTCATGCGTGCTGCACGTGCTCTCGGTCTGAAACCGATCCTGGAAACAAAACCGCACCCTGCGCGCTGGTTTACAGGCGAGGGGAGAATTGCAGTCGAGTTCGACGGCTCAAAAGAGGAACTGCTGAAAAAAATCGCGGAAAACCTCTGATCCGCCCCGTACAAAACCATTTCTTTTTTATACCCCATTCCGAAATCCGGCCCCTCTCCGGAAATTCCGGATTGAAGCATTCTTCCTTTTCAAAACAGGATTTCCCGACTGAATCTGCGGTTTTCCGGAATCAGGCAGTACAGTCCGTTGTGGAAAAAACTATATATGCAAGAACAGCAACATATGTATCTGCATATAAATAATGCGGTTTAGAACTGCCGCGTATGCGAAAAATCCGGAGACAGGGATGGCAAAATCTGCAGGAGTTGTTACAGCACACCTTGGTTCAAAACTTCTTATAGCCCAATGTGACGCGGGACAGCTCCCGCCGCTCTATGCGGATGTTGCAGATGGGTCGGACTGTCCTGTAGGAAAAATCGTTGACCTCTACGGCAGTGTCGGAAAGCCGTACATCACCGTCTTGTGCGGGGATAACAAGCGTCCGGATATCGGGGATGAAATCTACACCGTCCCGGATACCAAAGCAGGACACAAAAAAAGATACCCGTACAGGAAAAGGAGTTAAATTATGGCATCTGAAATGGAAAAACTGAAACAGTTAAAGCAGCAGCGGGAAAAGATTCGGGAGCGTCAGGGTATTTCTGTTCCGCAAAGGGAAAAGGAAAAGCCGGAAATCACGCACGATGACCAGGCAATCACTGTGTGCCCGGAGTGCGGAAGCAGACAGCTGGTGCACGACTATGAACGCGCAGAACTGGTCTGTCAGAACTGCGGTCTGGTCCTCGACGACGACTTCATTGACAGAGGACCTGAGTGGCGTGCATTCGACCATGACCAGCGCATGAAGCGTTCACGTGTCGGGGCACCGATGACCTTTACGATTCACGATAAGGGATTATCCACAATGATTGACTGGAGAAACCGTGACTCGTACGGACGTGCAATATCATCAAAGAACCGTGCACAGCTCTACCGTCTGCGCAAATGGCAGAGAAGAATCAGAGTCTCCAATGCAACGGAACGAAACCTCGCCTTTGCCTTATCTGAACTTGACCGTATGGCCTCTGCTCTGGGTCTTCCGCGAAACGTAAGAGAGACCGCGGCAGTTGTCTATCGTGATGCGGTGGATAAGAATCTGATTCGCGGACGAAGTATTGAAGGAGTGGCAGCAGCTGCCCTTTATGCGGCCTGCAGACAGTGCAATGTTCCAAGAACCCTCGATGAGATTGCAGAGGTATCCCGTGTCAGCAGAAAAGAGATTGGAAGAACATACCGCTTCATCTCCCGTGAACTCGGATTAAAACTTCTCCCGACCGCACCGGGCGACTATGTGCCGCGGTTCTGCTCCGGTCTTGGATTAAAAGGAGATGTGCAGTCACGTGCAATGGAGATTTTAAAGCAGGCGGGAGAACGCGAACTTACAAGCGGAAGAGGACCAACAGGCGTTGCAGCTGCAGCAATTTACATCTCCTCCATCCTTTCCGGCGAGAGAAGAACCCAGCGTGAGGTAGCTGACGTGGCAGGAGTCACCGAGGTAACCATCAGAAACAGATACAAAGAGCTTGCAGAGCGGCTCGATATAGAGATCATCTTATAAAAACCCCTTATTTTTAAAATATTTTTTATACGGACTTATTTTCCCGGACAGGCGAACCCGCTACGAAATAAAACTGTAAACGTTATAACATTTTTACGCCAAATAAGTATATGTAGTATCCCGAAATTAGTTCAGTATTTATCTGATTCTGAATCGCATCCATCACACGCAGCCCAGAACCAGCTGTTCACGTAGTTCAGGATTCTTTC
>JAGHSU010000151.1 GCA_018065685.1 Candidatus Methanocorpusculum equi
AAAGAATCCTGAACTACGTGAACAGCTGGTTCTGGGCTGCGTGTGATGGATGCGATTCAGAATCAGATAAATACTGAACTAATTTCGGGATACTACATTACCGGCATAAGAGCAAAAGATTTATTATTATTTACATCCCTTTCGTAAGTCTTTTTGAATTTATCCCATCCGGCAGGCATTCACCTCCATGAAATCCGCCCCCCCTCTCCTTCCTCATCTTATCCTCCTCTCCCTTCCCTACCCGCTCTCTTCCCCTTCTTATCCTCCTCCCCCATCTCACCTTCCCCCTTGTCTATCACTTCCATATCTTAATGTAGGGAGACGACAAATATAATAGTATCATGACACTCGCATTACTGTCTGTCTGGGATAAAACCGGCATCGTAGAGCTCGCAAAAGCCCTGACAGCAAAGAATATCGGGATCCTCTCATCCGGAGGCACTGCGCGTGCGCTCCGTGAGGCGGGCATCCCTGCAAAAGATGTATCCGAGTACACGAGATTCCCTGAGATGATGGACGGCCGCGTCAAGACCCTTCACCCGAAGGTTCACGGCGGTCTTCTTGGCAGAAGAGGCATTGACGATGCAGTCATGAAGGAGCACGGCATCGAAGGCATTGACATTGTCTGTGTCAACCTCTATCCGTTCGAGGAGATGTCGAAAAAAAATCTCCCGATTGATGAACTGATTGAGTTTGTTGATATCGGAGGTCCTGCCATGATCCGCGCCGCATCCAAGAACTTTAAGGATGTAACCGTCATCGTCGACCCCGCAGATTATGCAGAGGTTATTGAGGCCGTCAAGAACGGCGGAACAACCTATGAGCAGCGGTTCCGTCTTGCAGCAAAGGCATTTACCCGCACCGCAGCATACGATGCGGCAATCTCCAACTATCTTCAGGGAATCGATAAGGAGTTCCCGGACACCTACACCGTTCAGTACACAAACGGCCGTGTTCTGCGCTACGGGGAAAACCCGCACCAGAAGGCAGCAGTTTACGGAACAGCAGGTATTGCAGGTCAGACCTCCGGTCAGGGCAAAGAGATGTCCTACAACAACTATCTCGATGTCCATGCCGCAGTTTCCCTCTGCCGCGAACTCGACGGCTTTGCAACCGTTATTGTAAAGCACAACAACCCCTGCGGTGTGGCTCTTGGTGCAAACCAGCTGGAGTCCTACATTAAGGCCCGTGAGGTTGACCCGGTCTCTGCCTACGGCTCTATCGTTGCCATGAGCACCAAAGTGGACGAAGCGGTGATGAAGGAAATCTGCTCCACGTTTGTTGAAGTCCTGGTTGCCCCCTCCTTTACGAAGGAGGCGCTTGAACTTTCCAAGTCCAAGCCGAACATGCGTCTTCTGATTCTTCCGCCGGCGGTTGAGGCGGATGAGATCCGCACCATCGACGGAGGAATCCTTGTGCAGCGCACCCCGGCATACACCGAAGGGTGGGAGGTTGTATCCAAACGCGCCCCCACAGCAGATGAGGCTGAGGCATTAAAGCTCGCATGGAAGGTTGTTAAGTATGCAAAGAGCAATGCTATCATCTACACGAACAAGACCGAGACAGTAGGTATCGGCGTCGGGCAGATGAACCGTGTCAACTCCGCTCAGATTGCGATTGAAAAGGCCGCGGAGTTCGGCCGCACAATGGAAGGAACAGTTGTCGCATCAGACGCATTCCTGCCGTTCCCGGATACGCTTGAGGTCGCTGCAAAGGCAGGGGCTACAGCTCTTATCCAGCCCGGAGGCTCCATCCGCGACGATGAGGTACTGAAGCGTGCCGATGAGCTTGGCATTGCCATGGTCTTTACCGGTGTCAGACACTTCAGACACTAACTTTTTTTCGGCTGCTTATTTTATCCGTTGTTTATCCGACAGGTTGTTGTAACTGAGATGTGTATGCTCTTGTTGCCCATATCCGTTCTCTGTTACCGGACGATAAAGAATGCGGGCTGAATAGCTGCAAAAAAAGATTAGAATTCTTCCTGTCCGGTTCCTGCACGCTCTGTAAGTAACGCGGGCTCTTTCGGAACAGTTTCTTCCTCTTCTTTCATGGTTTCCATGGCGGTTTTTACCCCTTCGCGGACTCCGCATGCGGCAAGAGTCAGGGCAGCCGAGGCAAGCCCTGCGCCAAGGGCTGCTTTGGTCCCGGTTTTTACGCCGGTTCTGATTCCGGTTTTTATTCCGGTCCGGACAGCACCTCCCACTCCTTTGGTTAGGACTGCGCTTCCGCCTGCTATTACTCCAGATGCGATGCCTGCCCGGATGCCTGCTTTAGCTGTAGTATCCCGAAATTAGTTCACAAGTTTTTGACCAATCAAATCCGAAATTATGTTTTGTTTCAAGAACTATCCAAAAATTGGTCCTTGATTTTCAAA
>JAGHSU010000145.1 GCA_018065685.1 Candidatus Methanocorpusculum equi
GTTTAAATCATCGAAGCAGCAGACCCGACCACAGGATATGTCTGGAACGTATCCGGTGACGGACTCATCATTGAAAACGACTACGAAGTAGACAACCCCGACCCGGGCTTTGCAGGCTCCCCCGGGAAATACATGTGGAATGTCACTGCAGCAAAACCGTGAGACTACATCTTAAAAGCTGAGTACGAGCATGCAGGATCCGATGAGATTCTCTCCACATTTGAGGTTCCGCTGAAATTCGTCGAAGCTGAAGAGCCCGCAGCACAGCCCGCAGACGATGTTGCATACACCGTAAATGTCCACCTTGCAGGAGATACCACCTACAGTGCAGGTTCAATCTTCTGTATTACCCTCCCGTCAAACCCAACCACGGGATATGACTGGCAGGTCATTAACGGAAAAGAGATTCTCCGCGGAGGAGAGGCAATCTATGTTCCGGATGCCGCCCCCGAGGGAATATACGGTGTCGGCGGTGTTGACCAGTTCTGGTTCACCCCTGAAAAGCCGGGAGACTATAAGATTACCTTAAAGTACATGCGCTCCTGGGAAGGAGAGGACAAAGCAGCTGTAGTATTCTCCCAGACCATCCATGTTGTTGAGGACAAGGACCCGTATCAGGTAAACGGCCCGAAGACCACATACAAGTACGACTCATTCAACATTAACCCTGCAGCAGGCGAACAGGTTAAGATTGTCGTCGACAAGCAGCTGAAAAAAGACGGATGCTCCTGGACGGCAGCTGACACGAACGGGCTCATCATTGCAAACTACGGAGACAACCCTGCCGTATGGCTTGTAACCGCAAATAAGCCAGGAGACTACCTCTTCAAGGCAGAGTATAAGAAGGAAGGCGACAAGACCGCTGTCTCCTCTGTTGAGATTCCGCTGAAGTTTGTGTGAACCAATCCGGAATCTTCCGGATCTCTTTTTTTTGTTGTTGTATTAATTATCCTCGTGGGCTCTACCAGTTGTTGTATTGGTCAGTGCGTTTTGACCCCCTGAACGCGAATCAATAACGCGCGCCGCAAGCCCTTCGGCCCTGCTCCAACTTCGAGCCTTCGGCTCTCGTCAATCGCGGGGCTAAGCGCGGGTGAATAGGCTCGCGATTTGCGTAGATTTGCGTAGATTCGCGGTTTTACAGAGAGCATCCACACCTTCAGTTACAACAACCCGTGGAACACACAACGCCGATTAAAACAACGATAAAAAACCGATTGAAAAAAAAACCCGATTGAAAAAATCAGAAAAAGTCCGAGAGATCCATCTGTGTCTTCTCCTCTTCACCGAATGTAGACGTGATGTTCTTTTCCATAACCTCAATTCTCTGCAACGCATACAGTGACAGATTGTAATGTTCCCTGATGTACTTTGAAATACCCAGATACTTGGTCACATTTCCTTTATGCATGGTAGGCTTTAACGGGCTTCCGCACCTCGGACATTTCCCAGACATAGTGTTTCTCCGGTATCCGGTATCGCACTTCGGACACCGGAACTTCTGTTTCGAAAAGGAACGGAGGTTTCCAATCATATCAGGCATCAGATGGCTGTTTAGGATTCTCTCCGCCAGGTCATCCGTATCAACTGCACGGATTTTATCTGCGAGCTCAAGCTCCACGATAATCTTTTCCTCGGTGTTTTTCAGCGTTTTATCCGTGTACCTGCTGTCAAGAGGCCCTTTCGAGATGTCGTCTGTATCGTGCGTGAATAAAAATCCCTCAAACTGCTCCGGCTTACCCAGCCGCCCATTGATGTAATCCACCGAGGATGCCAGATTCTTCGGCTCCTCATAGGTAAGACAGCCCTCATACACCTTTAACGGATAGCGTGCCATGACATCAACGTTGAGTGCTTCCTTATCGACCTCCTTCGGGTTCAGGATGGTGGTAAGGACAAGCGGCGCATCCATCGTCCCGCCGCGGGTGCTTGGAAGAAATGCACGGGAGAAGTTCAGGAGACCGTCTAACATCAGCATCACGCAGTCCTCATCACCATCGCAGTTTCTGCGTTTTGCTGCATGATAGAACGGGTGCGCATATCCCGCTTTGGCCCGCGTAAAGCCGATGAGACGGGCTAAAACACCCGCAGATGTATGCGGGGCGAGGCCCATGATGAGCTGCCCTACCAGGTCTTCCGGTTTTTCCGCATTATAAAACGGCTCCAGTCCGTAGAGATGCACAAGCATCTCATCGAGATAGTGCGAGACACGGAGGAGGTACTCCCCGCAGTCCTGCGACACAAGAATATCCTGCGGATGTAGCTCTAAAATCTGCTGGTCACAGGTAAGTTCCGCACCGTAAATATCTGCGGTATAGCCGATTGAACGGAGCTTTTCGACGGATACATGAATCTCTCTTGGTTTGAAGTGCGTTAAGGGCAGATTAATCATATCATACCGGATGGTCCCGTCGCGGAACACATAGACATCATGCTTTGCACGAAGGATGCCTTTTTCCAGCGGCTCAACGCAGCGTTCCCTCGAAATCATTCCCTGGACCCCTTTGACCTCAGGGATGTTTCGGGCATTTGTCATCCCGGTCTTTTCCAGTGCAAGGTCATACTCTGCCTTCATGCTGAAGATGCTTTCCTTCTGACAGACAAGGTCCGCACCGCACGCGGGGCAGACGATATCGCCTGGCATTCCTATGGTATGGCATCTCGGACAGCGGAAAACAGGGTCTGTATGCGTTCCGCAGTTTGGACAGCTGTTTTTGAAGGTTACCTGTCCGCACTTCGGGCAGCGGCGCTCTCCCGTATCCACATGGACCATCCCTGCACTTTGTGCCGCGATTGCTTCTCCTTCCGGCTCGGCCGCCGTGACTGCTTTTGATGCGGTACCAACCGAGCGGCGCTGACCACCGGATTTTCCGACCGGAAAGAGCACATGGACAGGCGGCTTCATCTTACGCGGGGCAGACTTCCCCGGTCTTCCCATACGGCCTCCGACACGTGTTCCCGCTTTCGAGCGCATCTTTATGCC
>JAGHSU010000028.1 GCA_018065685.1 Candidatus Methanocorpusculum equi
GGGACACTGCAGGATGTTGAAACACGCGGTAAAACCGTGCTTCTCAGGGTTGACTTCAACTCACCCATAGACCCCTCGTCAAACACCATTTTAGACGACAAACGCTTTCGTGAACACATACCGACCATACAGGCACTGGAAGACGCAAAAGTCGTTGTCCTCGCGCACCAGAGCCGCCCGGGCAAAAAAGACTTCACCACGCTTGCCGCCCACAAAGACAAGCTCGAGCGCCTCATGGGAATGCCTGTCACATACGTCGACGACATCTTCGGAAGCTGCGCAAAGCGCGCGATTCGTGACGCACACCCGGGAGATGTGGTGCTTCTCGAAAACGTCCGCTTCTCTGCGGAAGAAAACCTCTCGCTCCCGTCAGCGGAAGGGGCAAAGACCCACATCGTAAGAAAACTCGCCTCCATGGCAGACCTCTTTGTCTACGACGCATTCGGAACAGTACACCGCTCGCAGCCGACCATCACCGGTCTTCCCTACGCCATGAAGACTGTAGCAGGTCTTTTGATGGAAAAAGAGGTAAAGATGCTTTCCCGCGTCTTTACCTCAGCTCCAAAGCCGGTTACGTTTGTTCTCGGGGGAACCAAACTCGACGACTCAATGGCGGTCGCTGAAAACGTCCTTGCAAACGGAACCGCGGACAAAGCGGTCATCATCGGGGTCGTTGCAAACGCCTTCTATCTCGCAAAGGGAATCGATATCGGTGTCCCGTCAGCAAACCTCATCCACACGTTAGGATACGACAGCGAGGTCGAGCATGCAAAGCGCATCCTTGAAAAGTACGGGGACAGAATCATTCTCCCGGAGTTTGTTGCGGTCAAAGAAAAGGATGAACGCCGCGAGTACCCGGTCACAGCTGTCCCGAAGGACTGCCCGGTTATGGATATGGGGACTGAGTCCATCGGCGTCATATCTGATGTGTTAAAGAACTCAGGAACGGTTGTGATGAACGGGCCTGCGGGTGTCTTTGAGGATGTTAACTTTGCGGCAGGTACCTTTGAGGTGCTCCACGCGGCAGCAAACGCGGAGTTTACCGTATGCGGCGGAGGGCACGCGGCGGCTGTTATTGAAAAGCTCGGTCTTGCATCCGAGTACTCGCATCTTTCAACAGGCGGCGGCGCCTGTATTGAGTTCTTGACCGGAAAGAAGCCTCCTACAATTGATGCAATCGAAAAGAGCTGGGAAAAGTTCGGGGTGTAACATCTCTCCTTTATCCCGGTCATTTTTTCTATCATCATTTTTCATCATCATTTTCATTATACTCTTTTTCCGCGCTTTCCTCTCACCCTGTCGGAATCCGCTCTGTTTACCCCGATCTATCCCTCAAAATCCCCTGCACTCTTCCATGCATTTATCCCTTATAAAAACAAATTGTACTGTATTATGGGACAGTCATACGAAGATATGCTGAATGCAGCATATGAAGGCATGGGGGAACCGACCGATTCCGGTGAGCGTTTCAGTGTTCCGAAGACCCGGGTCTATCTTGAGGGAAAGACCACGGTTCTGGAAAATTTCGCAGAGATTGTGGAAAAACTCAACCGTGAGGAAGCCCACCTCTTAAAATACCTCAGCGGGGAACTCGGAACCGCAGGAAAGATCAACGGCACGCGCGCGGTCTTTAACGGAAAGTTCGAGCCCGAGCGGTTCGCATCAATCGTTGAAGAGTATGTGGCAGACTTGTCATCCGCTCGGAGTGCGGAAGACCGGATACAAAACTCATCAAAGAGGACCGCGTGTTAATGCTTCTCTGCGAGGCGTGCGGTTCCAAGCGCCCGATTAAAAAACGCAAAGGCGCTGCAAAGGCTCCGGCAGCTGCGGCCGCGGTTGAGGGGGGACGCGAGATGGAGGTCTCAATCGATTCCATCAGCAAGAAAGGAGACGGTGTGGCACATGTCGGAAAGTATATCCTCTATGTCTCAGGCGTCAAAGTCGGTGCAAGGGTAAAGGTCAGAATCACAAAGATTTCCGGACAGGTTGCCTTTACGCAGAAGATATTATAATCCTCTTTTTTAAACAATTCTGCTACCCTCGTGTGTTCTTCGCGGATGTTGTAACTGATAGTGCGGCTTTCTGAAATAAGAACCGCAAATTACCGCAAATTTTTCCGTTTTCCCAATTGCATTTTCTTGCGTCGTGAGGCTGCGGTGTGCTAATCGCACACCGCCGGGGCGCCTCACGTCTGGAAAATGCGGGAAAACGGGATTATTGAAAAGAGAAATCAGATGCCGGCTGACATGTATGAATCATAACAGAAAACCAATACAATCAAATCCGGTATCTTCCCCCGTTTTCCCGCATTTTCAAGGAGTTCGGTGTCTCGACAGGACGCGATAAGCGTCCTGTAGCCGAACGACGCCGGAAAATGCAATTGGGAAAACGGAAAAATTTGCGGTAATTCGCGGTTGTTTTTTCAGGAATCCACACCTCGGTTACAACAACGTGTAGAACACCCGAGGGTACATGAATAGTTACCTTTTTTTTAATTATTCAGTTATTTATCCTCAGGCGCCGCACCTGCAGAAGTCCCTGCCCCCCCAACTGCATCAGCCGCCGCTGTATCTCTCTCCGCACGCTTCTTTGCCGCCTCGCGCCGCTCTTCCGCCTGCTGTTTCCGCTCGGCGAGTTTTTTCATTTTGCGGTAATAGTTCAGAGGGTGATTAATGCTCTCGCAAAACTTCGTCTTATGCGAGCACACCCCGTGTGTCTGCATTGTGGCACACGACATCGACTCATACTCATGTGATAAAATATGATTGACCTGGTACTCTGTCATATCCGCATTATATCCCGGGGCGCGGGAAAAAATTGTCTCAATCTGCTCCTGCGGCATCCCGATTCTGCGTAAGAACGCGACCAGGGCAAACCGTCCCGAGTGCACCACATTCGCACCCGCGGCAGAGGCCTCAATGAGCGCCTGGATACAGGGAGGATAGGCGGACTCATCGATTGCCCCGAACTCCTCGAGCGTGCGCTCCTGCACCTTCGCAGAGATTCTATCCGTCCACGGCTGCAAATCCCGTGCGAGAAGCACCGGGACCTTTAAGGGCAGGGTTGACCCCAGATAGAATCGTATTTTTTCGCTCAGGAGAATCTCCAGCTCATCGGGTGAAATCTTTACAAACCCGCCTGAGAGTTCACGGTTGATGAGCTTCCATTTTGCATCGCGGTCAAGGTACGATGCCATCTCCACATACTGGATAACCGAGAGCTTTTTTGCATCAAGCGAGATGCCGAACTCAACACAGACGCGCTGCTTGAGCGTCTCGTTCTGCTCGGATGTGAGATAGGTGTAGGCGCGTTTTGCCTCGGCCCGCACAAACCGCTGGATGGTCATCCGGTCATTTATGCAGGAGACCAGAATGCGCCCTAAAACATAGGTAATGATATCTGATACCGCATCATCGGTATCTTCCGGGTAAAGGGTTTTTCCGTCGATTGCGCAGATGACGCGCGTACAGGCCTTGTCCAGATACTGCACGCCTGAAGGGGTTTTGGAAAGGGAATCAACGGATATTCCGCGGGATGCCAGAATCTTCTGTGCTTCCGGCAAAAAAGGGTAGTGAATCAGTTCCCGCAGTTCAACAGCAGGCATGTCTTACGTTTATTCAGCCTCAATTCTCGGCGCAAGCAGATAGCTGATCTTTCCGTTTCCTGCAGCGTAGTTAAAGACAAACTGCACGGGGTGGTCTGTTCCAAGACGAATCTGTACCTTGTCCGCACGGGAAATGACACGTCCCATGTCCTTTAAGTAGTCGAGGGAGAAGAGGGAACGCGCATTGTCGCAGACGGTGTATGTCACATCGTCTCCGGAGAGTTCACGCTTGATTTTATCGGAGTCGCCTTCCGCATTCAGGGTAAAGACCTTTGTCTCGGAGGAGACGGATAAGGCAATCTTATCGGAGACCATGGCGGAGGCCTTTATTGCATCATAGAAGGTGGAGCCCGGAATTGCAAAGTCCGCCGGCAGGTTTAAGTTCGGCATGTTCGGGTCCTTTCTGATGGTCTTGGTGTCAAGAAGGGTCAGCGAGTACTCGTATCCGCCGAAGGATAACTTCATCTTCTTTCCCGCATCATCGACATCCAGCATAACGACATCGTCTTTTCCAATCATGCTGAGCATCGAGCGGATCTTTTCAATATCAAGGCCTATCTCTGCTTTTTCCGCAGAGAATGCATAACTCTCAAATGCCGGTGCGGCAAGTTCGAGGGACACCATTGCGACATTGGAGGTGTCGACGGTGACTGTTCTGATACCCTCTGCGGTTATGTGCAGGCGGCATTCGTTTACCAGTGCTGATACTGCATCGATTGTGTCTTTGAAGACATCTGCTTTGATTGCTGCTTGTAACATCTTTTTACCCCTGTTTCCGAATCTAATATACATATTAGCGCGGAGAAGTTAAAATTATATTTATATGTATGGTGATACACATAATAAAAGCTATTTATCCGGAGGAGAATAATGGGATCACAATGGACACGCGACGCGGTGTACCGGAAATCGGTAAAAGAGGGCTTCAGGGCACGTTCCGCATATAAACTGCTCGATATCAATACACGCTTTAATATCATCAGAAGAACGGATAACGTGGTGGATTTAGGCTGCGCGCCCGGAAGCTGGCTTCAGGTGCTGAAAACGCTCACCGACGGGAAGCTCTGCGGCGTTGACTTAAATCCGGTGGCGCCTCTCGAAGGGGTGGTCACAATCATGGGAGACTTTACGACACCCGAGGTACAGGAACAGGTGCGCGCGGCAATGCCTTCAGTTAATGTGGTGGTCTGTGACGCATCCCCGCACCTTTCGGGCGCGAAGGCCTACGACCAGGCGCGCATAACAGCCCTGAACGAGGATGCCTTAAACTTCGCGGCAACGCTTCTGAAGCAGGGAGGCAATCTGGTGATGAAATCGTTCCAAGGTACTGACTTCAATGAGCTGGTCGATCTGGTAAAAGCACGGTTCTACTCGGTGCGTGTCATCCGCTCAAGTGCCACACGGCGCGGAAGTACCGAGTGCTACATCGTTGCGAAAAACTTCATCGGCGACGCACGCGACGACAGAATCAAACCGGAACGGAAGGAAGAGGAAGAAGAGTAAGTCCGGGGCGGTCCCGGGTATTTTTTATGTTTGCTGTCGTTCCAATATTGATTTTGTCTTTGATTTCAATTTTGTCTTCGTTTTTGTCTTCGATTTTATTTTCATCTCCCCGGCTTTCCCGCGTTTAACCGGGTCTTCGGTATCCCCGAGAATCGAGATCACCCAGTCATCGGCTCTGCAGAGCGAAGCAGTTCCCCATGCCGCGCGTCAAACTTTCTGAAGCGTTCAAAACCGGTTTTTTCCACACGCCCGCACATTGTAGCCGAATACTCCGGCACATCACGGTCTCCTGCAGCTCCCTCGTACTCCTTAACCTTATCCCCTCCTTCAAGGGATACCGTCTGCGCGGTATCTTTACCAATCCCTATCCCGAAGTAGCAGTCCGGATTTTCAAGAAGCGCCTTGTATGCTCTCATATGAACCGCATGCTGGAAGGTTCGTGCCGCGGAAAAAACCTCGGGCATGCATGCTTCAAACACTGCTTCCGCCTCTTCCGTGGAGACGGGCGTCCCCTTCCGGTATAAAGGATAGACCGAGAGGTACTCTTTTGTCGGAAGCAGGACCGCGGCAGAGGGGTATGCTGTAACAATCTCTTTGGTGAGTCCGAAGACCTCTGCTACCGCATTCGGAATCGCATTAATATCTCCTGTTACCGCAAGCTTTTCCATGAGGGGGCTTCCCTCAAACGGAACGCCGAGGCAGATGATTTTTCTAAGATGCGCAAACCCGCGGCGGCTTACGTAGTACGACATCACAAGGCCTCCCATGCTGTGGCACACCAGGTCAACCGTTTCATATCCGAGTCCTGCAAGATATGCGATGAACTCTGCAAACTTCTGTGCGCCGTTTTTGCATGACCGCCAGTCGTACGAGAAGTAGTAAACCGGACGGTCCGGGAATGCGCTGCAGAGTTTTTCGATGAGGAAGACCTCGCGCATCAGCATCCCCTTTTCGCGCCTGGTGTGAGGAAGAGTCTGCTGATTTACCTCATTGTTTTTGACATCGAGCGGGGAAGAAAATGCCATACGGTCGGCGTTTTTCAGAAACGACGGTGACAGCCAGAGTTTTTTTCCGTTCTCCGGGAGGTATAACTGACTTGAGAGGATTCCCGGGATGAAGACAATCGGTATAGCTGTCATTTCTGATACATGGGGCGCGGAAAAATATAATGGTTGTGTTTCGGGTAATAAACAGGTAATAAAAAAATAAAAAGGGATTACAGTACCTTCGAGGTAATCGTCATAAAGACAGGTCCCCTCAGGTCAATTTTTTTCTTGTTGTCGGTGATATAGCGCATCGCCCAGTCCTCGATTTTAACATTGATGTTGCTCGGGTGCTTTGACATCTTAATCTGAACAGAGGTGCCCTCCCCCATGCGTGCCGCCTCTTCAATGCGGGCGAGCGCAAGATTTCCCGCAGCATACAGGAAAGAGATGCCGACATCAGTTCCTTCCGCTCTGATGTCTGCAAACTTCTCATTGTCCGGGACGCCCAGCACAGCGCCGTTTCTCACAAAGATTTCATTCAGTGCGGCAGGTCCTAAGAGGGTGGAGTTCTCCTCGGGCTCTTCGACGGTTATCTCGACCTCATGTCCGCAGAGCGTGCCCTTCCATGCCGCAAAGGCGCAGGGGGACTTGTCTGCAGCGTGTGCTTTTGCAGTCTCCATGACGGCTGTTACCGCATGCTTTCCCTCTATTGTCTGCGCCTCCTCCTTTAAGCCGATGCCGCGGGCAATCTGCAGGTCGGAATAAACCGGCGGGTAGAGCTGCGCGTAGGAGAGTTTTCTTACATCCTCTGCCTGTGTTAGGACCATTGCAAGGCGCTCGACACCCATTCCGAGGTTCATGACAGGGACTCCTACGCCGTACTCGGCAAGGGCTGCAGGGGAATAGGTACCAAATGTTGCAACCTCGACCCAGCCGTGGACCGGGTGCTTCCCGTAGACCTCGGTCTGGGTTCCAGGCATATAATACTTCGAGCGCTTGTCGTCGGGCCGGAACTGGAACTCGGTAAAGCCGAAGGCGGATAAAAGACCTGCTGCCACTGCTTTTCCTTCTTCAACCGTTACATCCTCACCTGCAACGATACAGGATGCGGAGTGGTAGGTACGAAGGTGTGTTGCATCCTCTTCCTGTTCACGGCGGAAGCAGCGGTCGACGGAGAACATTCTGATGGGCATGGGGCGCTTGTCCCACATCTGGGCAAGCGACAGGAACCAGCCGCTTGTTGTGTGGGATCTGAGGGTTGTTCTGGAGGACTCTGGTGCAAGCTCCTTAAACTCGGGGAAGACCGCGTCCAGAATGTGGACGACAACGCCGTCATCCGCATTTAAGGCAACTGCCATTTCATGCGCCAGATCGTCCCCGTCGAACTTCCCCTTCTTGTAGCGGTGGAGGCATTTCATCAGTTTTTCATCCGCACCCTCCTCGAGGGGTTTTCCTAAAATCTCTGCAATTTTATCCAGGCGTTCCCGGGAGATGCCGACGTTCGGGCGCGGAAGACCTCCAACATAGAAGACGCGGTCAAGGACTGCGGCGGCTTCTGGTCCGAACTGGCGGTAAATATCTGATTCGTCGATGAACACAGGTACCATTGCCTCATCGAATCCCATCGAAAAGGTATGCCTTTCTGAGGCGCTCGACGGTGTCAAAAATCGGATGCGCCTGTGCACGTTTGTAGGTGTAGCGCGGATAGACGTTTGCCAAGGGCGGGGGGGTAATTACCGAAGGTCCTGCGTGCCAGGCACCTTCAAAGTCGGTTTTTCTTTGTTCCTTAAATGATTCCACATCAAATTTCATTTGTTTCTCCTGTAGACAACAACTCTGCTCGGTTCATTTGTATCCATCAGGGAATAGCCATCGGGTGCTGCATCCTCTGCAAATGCCCTGATTTCGTTCATGTCCGGGACTGCATCTTCGCTGAGCCGTCTGCGGCTGAAGCCAAGGTACATGTATCCTTTGATTTCAATATACATTGGTTGTGAGATATTGATAATCTTTCCAATGGATGCGGCATCTTCTTTTGTATCGTTTAACCCTTTTACCAGGGTCGTCCGGACCGCAGTCCGGACACCTGCCGCCTCTTTTTCGCGCAGATATGAAAGCGTTTCCATGATATTTTCCCACATTACCGCAGGGTTGCCTTCCGGTCTGCAGATTTTGGCATATGTATCCGCATCCCCTGCGTCAAGCGAGATATAGAGCTGCGTCGGGGAAATCCTTCGAATCATGGACGGGTTTGTCCCGTTTGAGACGACAAAAACTGAATTCCCGCCGGTTTTGAGGATATCAATGAGCTCTGCAAGGTGCGGGTAAAGCGTCGGCTCGCCTGAAAGCGATACCGCAAACTGCGCGGGGTGCGTTGTTGCCTCCTCCCAGAAGGCAGGGTCCGAGAACGGTTTGTCGCCGGAAAGTCCTTTTCTCTGCAGTGCAGGAATTGCCCGCGCAATCTCTTCAGGGGACAGGATCTCCTCATCTTTTAACTCATGCTCCATCGAGCGCCAGCAGAAGAGGCAGCGCTGGTTGCAGCGAAGCGTGGGCGTCATCTGAACGCATTTTGCGGTTTCAATCCCGTAGAGCTGGTGTTTGTAGCACGAATCCCCACCGTGGACCGCGCGTTTGCACCACATGCACGGCTTTACTGCGGCTGTGCTTTTCTCCGATACAAAGTTGTAGCCCTGGCGGTGGAGCATTTCACGGGTATTCAGGGTTTCAGCGGGTTTTCTGTACATAGTAAATCAGGGAATTTCAGGAGGGCCGGCGCGCGCGGGGTGTCCCGCGGGGTTTTCACCCCGGCATACGGCTCTCCGGCGGGTCTTTTTGGCAGGCTCTTTCCTTCCTTATCTGTTTCTCGCGGGTTTGATTTATTACTTATTACCTGAAAATATATTAAGTACTTTGCCAGTCCGCGTACAGCGGACCTTTGTGTGACAAACAGCAGTGATAGAAAAAACTATGAAAGATATGCGTGTTGTAACTATTCAGGATATCTCCTGTTTCGGGCAGTGCTCGCTTACCGTGGCCCTCCCGGTCATTTCCGCGTGCGGCGTTGAAACAGTGGTGATTCCGACCGCGGTCTTATCCACCCACACCACAGGATTTACCGGCTTTACCTGCCGCGACTTAGGTGACGACATTCCGGCAATTGCCGCGCACTGGAAGAGCCTTTCGCTCACATTCGATGCAGTATATACGGGGTATCTCGGAAGCTGTCAGGAGGTCGCGGATGTACTGGACTTTATGGAGGCATTCTCCTGTCTGAGGATTGTGGACCCCGCGATGGCTGATAACGGAGTGCTGTACCCCGCTTTTGACAAGGCGTACGTCGCAGAGATGAAAAAACTCTGCGGGGCCGCGGATATGCTGCTTCCGAACATCACCGAGGCATCGATGCTCACGGATTTCCCCTACAAAACGGAATACGATGAGTCCTATATCAGAGAGCTTATAAGCCGTCTGCATGACCTTGGCGCGAAGACGGTGATTCTTACCGGCGTCAGTTTCCGCGAAGGAAAGACCGGGGTTGCGGTTTCTGAAAACGGCAGCTATTCATACTATGAACACAGAAGAATCGACCGCAGCTGTCATGGAACCGGGGATGTGTATGCGTCTTCCTTTGTCGGCGCGCTGATGAACGGATGCGATGCCTTTTCCGCGGCAAAAATTGCGGCAGAGTTTACGATGTCCTGTATCGAGAACACGTTAGGCGATGAGAAGCACTGGTACGGGGTTAAGTTTGAGTCGATGCTTCCAAAGCTGATTGAGGAAGT
>JAGHSU010000160.1 GCA_018065685.1 Candidatus Methanocorpusculum equi
GCTGCAGATTCTCTTCTTTTATGACGATAGATGATGTTATTCCGGTCTCTTTGTGTCAGCTTTTTCACATATGATTATTCGGTGGAGAGAATATAGTTTCCCCTTAGAAAATAGATAGATTATTATAGGATGGTAAGAATTTTTGAAAATCAAGGACCAATTTTTGATAGTTCTTGAAACAAAACATAATTTCGGATTTGATTGGTCAAAAACTTGTGAACTAATTTCGGGATACTACACGCCAAATAAGTATACAATATTGATGGTCTCTGATGTTGCGGGCCCCGGAGAGATATTTGCATCCATTACCAGCTCCGGCTCTGAAATAATCTGGTATGCGGCAATTGTACTGGTTATCTGTGTCAGTATCTACTTTACCATACGTATACGGGGAGCGCAGCTGCTCAGAATAAAAGAGACACTGCGCCTGTTCGGATCAAACATAAAAGAGAGATCAAAGTCCGGTCCGGATTCCGTCTCGGCATTCCGTGCATTCTGTACAACGATGGGAAACCGTGTGGGGATAGGAAACATTGCAGGTATTGCAATCGCAATCGTAATGGGAGGCCCCGGGACCATCTTCTGGATGTGGATTTTTGTACTTCTGCTCACCGCTGTTTCGTTTGTTGAGAACACGCTTGGTCAGATTTATAAGGAAAAGATGAAAAACGGAGAGATACGCGGCGGACCTGCATATTATATCAAAAACGGACTGGGAAAACCAAAACTTGCAGTCGTAATGTCAGTACTGCTCATCATTCTGGCGTTCTCCTACTCCGGGATGCAGGCAAATCAGGCGTGTGCATGTATTACCGATGCATTTTCCCTGGACAGCACACTCATCGTAGGGCTGATTATAACTGCCCTTGCGGGAATTGTGTTTGTCGGGGGAGTAAAGCGGGTTGTTAAAATCAGTTCAAAGATTGTTCCGATTGCAATCATCACCTATCTTCTGATTGTCTTAATCGTCATCATTACCAATATCACAGCAGTCGGCGGGGTTTTCGAATCAATTTTCACGTATGCGTTCGGCATACGGGAAGCGGCAGGAGGAGGAGTTGCTGCAATGTTTATCTGGGCGATGCGGCGCAGCGTCTTTTCAACGGACGCCGGAGTTGGTGTAATCCCGAACATCTCCTCACTTGCAGAAGCATCCCATCCGGTTAAAATCGAACTGATACAGGCATTTGGGACAATCATCGATGTCATCGTCTGTACCGCATCCGCATTTGTAATTCTCATCTACACAAACAGAGCATTTCCGGACTACAACTTCAGTGAAGTGCTGTCTCCTGCCGAGCTTGAACACCTCAAAGGATCCCCGCTCGTATCGGATGCCCTCTCCGCAACGTTTTTAGGCGACACGGCACCCTTCGTTTTATCAATACTCATGGTCGTCTTTGCATTCGGAACAATGATAGCACATTATGCAAACTGTGAAACAAATGTGCGGCAGATAACACAGAAACCAATTGTCTTAAAGATATTTACCGCCTTTTTACTGATAACCGTATTTATCTTCACACAGTTAAATATGGGAGCTGCCTGGAATCTGACGGATATTGTGCAGGGAATTCTGTGTCTGTGCAACATCGTGGTCATTGTCCTGTTAAGCAGACATGCATTCACGGCTCTTCGTGACTACTTCAGACAGAAAAAGAACGGTGTGACCGAACCTGGGTTTGCAGCAGAAACCCTCTCGGATACGAAAGGGGTGACCTGCTGGAACGGAAACGTGCCGGATGCGGGCCGGGAAAAACAGGGAAAATAAGTAAAAATATTTTTTTGGATTTTTTTGGATACGTTTGCTTCAGAGATCTGACGCACGTCTTCTCGCACCGTCAAATGCAGGATGGTCAAAGAGGTCGAGAGGTCCTGTCAGTATACCGTTCCCGAGCGAAAACCCGAGAGCAACAACCGGGGTTACCTTCGTTCTGACAACAGCCGCATCGCAGAGACTTACCGGGCAGATTCCCTTTTCATTTGCATCCTTTGCCGCAAAGAGCTCCAGAAACTCAGGGGTTGTACAAAAAATGCCCCCGGTCCTGCAGAGAAGAACTGACGCTGCAGATGCCGACTGGTCTTCGGGGACCTGCAGAAACTTCCAGAACCCGGCATCTGCAGGGCCTGCAAGGCAGAGCACAAACGACTCGGCCTCGCGCTCTTCAAACTGCATTCTGCAGTAGGAGGGCTTTGCAGCACTTCTGAAGAGGTTGCGGGTTTTTGCAGAGGTTTCCGCATCGACAAATGCACTCCAGAGTACATCAGCCGCCTCCTGTTCTTTTTCATCGGGATAGACCAGAAGAACAACAACGCGGGCGCCGATGTGAGTGACTGCAAAATCCGAGATGGAATTTCCTTTCTCCTTGCGGAGCGCTTTATCCACGGATGCAAGAACATCGGGAAAGACACGGACTTCTCCTGCGATACCGCCGAGGGATTTTGCATAGACTGAAACTATAGTCATGGATTTTTCCGCCCGGGAGTTATTCGATGGATTCTATCTTTTTAATCATGCCGCTGCTTCCGACATAGATAGGAGTACGCTGGTGAACTGTTTCCGGAACAATATCAAGCGTGGAGGAGACACCATTGGAGATTGCACCTCCTGCCTGAACCGCAAGAAATCCAATCGGGTTTGCCTCAAAGACCAGACGGAGTTTTCCGTTCGGCTGCTTTTCAGAGGGAGGATAGGCATAGACGCCGCCGTAGGTCAATATCTGATGGAAGTCTGCGACAAATGAACCGGAGTAGCGGTTTTTCGCACCTTCGTTTTCGATGCGGCTGATAAACTTTGCATGTTTTCCAAGCCATTCAGTCCGGATTCCGCCGCTTCCATAGAGGTTTCCTTCAGGGATTCTGACATTGTCGCGGAGCATTCTGCAGCATCCTTCCTTGTCCATGGCAAAAACAGCAACTCCTTTTCCAACCGAGACGGTGATGGTGGTCATCGGGCCGTAGAGGAGATAAAGAGCAGCTTTCAGATTCTTTCCTGCCTGCATGCACCCCCCTTCATAGATTCCTATGATTGTTCCGACACAAAGGTTTACTTTGATAAGCGATGAACCGTCGAGCGGGTCCATGACAACAGAGTACGGAGCGGTTTCAATGAGCTTTACGATATCCTCCTGCTCTTCGGATGCCACTTCACGGACCAGTCCGCTTGTAGCAAGGGTGTTTACCAGATGTACGTCAGACCAGGTATCCATCTCTGCCTGGGTCTCGCCGTAGGAGTTTTTCAAGTCCACATAGTTCTGGTTGCTGATGAAAGCATCACGAATGGGTGTCGCCTGCGCTGCAATGAGGGTGATAAGTGAAACGAGGTCGTCCGACGCCCCGCACTTTGAAAGGTATTCTGGAAGGCTTATCATAATAATCTGATATAATA
>JAGHSU010000049.1 GCA_018065685.1 Candidatus Methanocorpusculum equi
GGCGATGAACTTTGCAACCCCGCTTCCGTACTGCATCGCTTTCTTCGGTTTGTATGCGAGGCTGTCCGGAAGATATGCGGACGCGGCTTTTCGAAGCGCTACCTTTTTTTCCGTGTCTGATACCAGTTCCTCTATGGTAAGCGCCTGTGCCGCGGATATCACCCGCGGGTCCATGAACGGCTGTACGAAGGTTACCTGAAAGAGGGATGCGACCGCAAAGTCCCGCTTCTGCTGCAGGGGGTAGAGGGAGAGGTCGTGTGCGAGCTCCTCGCGAAGTCCCGGCCCCGGATGATAACGGGCATATCCGCCGAAGAGTTCATCAGCCCCCTGACCGGTGAAGATGTATCGGGCGCCAAGAGAGGCTGCGGTTTTGCAGATGAAGTATTCGGTTGCTGCGATCTCTGCAGAGAGTACACTTTTTTCCGGAATCACGGGAAGGACCTCCCGTAAGGCCTGCTCAACATCCGGTTCGGTTATTTCGCAGATGGTAAGCGGGAGACCGAGCTTTTCTGCTGCGGCCCTCGCCCCGTCGAGGTCATGGGAGTGTATTGCCCCTGCGGCTACTGCAGGAAGCTTTGCTGCGGCTGCGATGTAACAGGAGTCAACCCCTCCGGACAAGGCGGTCACCGCGGGACCTGAGCAGCGGGCAATGGCGTCGGAGACTGCGGCGGATACTGCGAGGCGCACATCCTCTGCGGTCATCAGTATCCTCTGCTGTAGTCTGCGAAGCAGTCAGTGACAGTGCCAGAGATGAATTTCTTCAGCGTTTTTTCATCAGGGATATTCTTCTTCAGCTCTTCTATTCCGGCTTTGATTTCGGAGAGTTGTTCCGTCTGTGCTGCCGTAAGCCGCAGCTCTTCAATTTTTGCGTGCATTATAAGAACTGCGGTACTGAGGTCTTCCGCATACTCTGATGCGGCTTTGAGGGCATCTTCACTGATTCGGACTACTTTGGAGGGCATAGATATAATATTTGATGTGAAAAGGGATAAGTGTTACAGTATGTAACATGTGTCCGTGGCGGTTGTTACTGATTGTAACATTCTGGGGGAGAGACGGTTACAATCTGTTACTCTCTCAGTGGGAACGGAATTTAAACCCGAAACTCCGCCCCGTACACCCTCTCCGGAATCTCCGAGTGTATCCGCCACATATCATCCGCCGTGACCTGCCCCGCCTGCAGCATCCGCTGCATCGTCCGCGGAACAGACCGAGGGCCGTTCACTGCCCCGGGGCGTGTGTTGTCATCCATGAAGTCGCTTTCCATGGTAAATGGTTTCTTTTGTGCGAACCAGTCGGCAAGGAATGGTTCACGGGCGGTAGCCGAGGGGTGAAGCGGGGTGTCGCAGGTCGCAAAATGTTTAATGACCTTCTCCGGCGGGAGTCCCGCCTCTTTTGCCATATCCGCGACGTCCGCACAGCTTCCTGACTCGGCATGAATCTGCAGGGGGCATGCGTTTTCTGCGGCGAGGGTAAGCCCGTAGGACAGCACCCGGTTTGAAAGGGACCATATTTCCTCATCCACCGGATAGTGGGGCCGACCTGACTTCAGACCAATGGCTTTTCCTTCGGCAACATACTCTGCGGCAACCTCAAGTCCGCTCTTCATCAGCTCTTCGGCCTCGATCGCGGTCATGCGGGTTACGAGTCTTCCAATCTCTGCGGGGTGGATGCCGCAGAGCACATAGCATCCGCATCCAAGGGCACGGACCGCCTCTGCATCCTTTAATGTCTCGTCAAAGACTGTGCGGAAATCGTCCGGTGTTTCCGGGACCACGCCGCAGGACCATGAGGGAAGTGAGACTAAAACGATGTGGGTGCCTCCCGAACGCATAAACTCTTTTATGACCTCAGGTCCTCTTCCGGTTCTGCGGCAGAGGTGAAAGTGGTCATCCAGTATGGGGAATTGTGGTGTCATGTGCTTGCAGATAATTATTGATACTTAAGAGGATGTCTGACAATTAAAGACTTTGGAATGGATACGGGAAGTGATAAGGAAAGACATGTGACACTGATGAGGATACGGAAAAATGAAAACACAAAAAAAGAATCATTAAAGAGCATCAGCTCTTTTATGTTCTCCCGTCGCCAAGCTCCGCCTTGTACTCATCGTAGAGGTCAGTAACCTCCTTCGACGGAGGCGTTGTGAGCTTTGTTACAATGAAGATACACAGGAGTGACACAATAACTCCCGGCACCATCTCGTAGAGCGGGTTTCCAAAGATTCCTTCGACCACGAAGTACCAGACACAGGCAGTAACACCTCCGCCGATGATACCGGCTAAGGCTCCCTGCCAGTTCATTCTCTTCCAGAAAAGACCCACCAGGATAACCGAACCGACGGATGCTCCGAACCCTGCCCATGCAAAGGACACAATACCGAAGACCGAGCTGTTCGGATCAAGAGCCAGCGTAAAGGAGATGGCTGCCACAAGCAGAACCGCAAACTTCGAGATAAGCAGGACCTCCTTATCCGATGCCTTCTTCCTGAAGAAGGTCTTGTACAG
>JAGHSU010000041.1 GCA_018065685.1 Candidatus Methanocorpusculum equi
CAGCCGTTCCCGGGCCCGGGGCTTGCTATCCGTGTGATTGGTGACCTTACGAAGGAAAAACTCGATATCCTCCGCGATGCGGATGCAATCTTCCGCGAGGAGGTTTCAAACGCAGGTCTTGACCGGAGCATCAACCAGTATTTTGCAGCGCTTACGAATATGAGAAGCGTCGGCGTGATGGGTGACGGAAGAACGTACGATTATGCAGTGGCGCTCCGTGCGGTTGAGACGACTGACTTTATGACCGCAGACTGGGCACAGATTCCGTATCCGGTTCTTGAAAAGATTTCGAACAGAATCATCAACGAGGTCCGCCATGTTAACCGTGTCCTCTATGATATAACAAGCAAGCCGCCGGCAACGATTGAGTACGAGTAAGCTTCATGCAGTCCCCTGCAGAAAAGTACTCACACATCAAATCTCTTTTTGAGGAAAAAGCAGACGCTGATGCTGCGGTTTCCATGTCTGCATACATGAAAAACCGCTTTCCCTTTTACGGCATCAAAGCCCCCGTGCGAAAGGCAGTATATCAGGAGTTCATCCGCGTGGAGCGGAAAAAGAAACAGATTGACTGGGAATTTCTTGACCTCTGCTTTGCAGATGAACACCGTGAGTTTCAGTACCTTATCTATGACTATCTTCTGGCGCTGAAACGGTTTGTGACCTTTGAGGACCTGCCGCGGATTAAGCGGTATATCACGGAAAAGCCCTGGTGGGATACAACGGACCTTCTCTGCAAAGTAATCGGCGATGTTTCCCTCCGCGATCCCCGGGTGAAGGATGAGATGCTTTGCTGGTCGACGGAGGATAATCTCTGGGTACGGCGGGCTTCTATCGAGCATCAGATGTCGTTAAAGGATAAGACGGATGCAGAGCTTCTCGGGGAAATTCTGGTAAACTGTTTCGGGACAAACGAGTTTTTTATCAATAAGGCAATCGGCTGCAGTCTGCGTGATTATGCAAAGACGAATCCGGAGTGGGTGAGGGAGTTTCTGACGCGGCATGAGGAAGAGATGAGTGCTTTGTCGCTGAAGGAAGCGGGGAAGTATCTCTAAAAAGCCGGGTTAGGGATGAACGGGTAAAAAATAGAGAGAAAAGCTCCGCCCTGAGAACGGAAATCCCGGAACGGAGCTGCAAAAGAGACCTTTGGCCCCTTAGAACGGAATCTCACCGGTGTACACAGTCTCTGCAGGTCCGGTCATAACAGGCACCTTTCCGGAGACGGAAATATCAAGCGGGCCGCCTTTGGTTGTGACATGAATCACATCACCTGTCACCTTCTTTTCGCGGGCCGCAATCAGAGCGGATGCAGTAGCTCCCGTGCCGCAGGATAAGGTCTCTCCCTCCACCCCGCGCTCAAAGGTGCGGATGGTAATTGAGTCAGGGCCTGTCACCTGCACAAAGTTTACATTCGTTCCTGCAGGATAGACCGGGTTGTGTCTGATTGCCGGGGCACATCCCCCGATATCGACTGCATCTGCGTCATCGACAAAGACTGCCGCGTGCGGAACGCCGGTGTTTGCGGAAAAGACCTCCATTCCGTTAATCTTCTCGGCCTTTCCGAAGACCGCCTCTCCCATCTCAATGGATGCCATATAGTCCCCGTCCCCGTCATAGTCTCCGCGGACCGGAAGGACTCCTGCCATCGTCTCGACCTTGAAGAGTTTGGTTTTTGCGTATCCGTTGTCTGATGCGAACTTTGCAAGGCACCTGATGCCGTTTCCGCACATCTCTGCCTCGGATCCGTCAGGCTGGAATAAACGCATCTTAACTGCAGCCCCTTCTGCGGATGCAGGAGAGATAAAAAGAACTCCGTCTCCTCCGATGCCGAACTTTCTGTCGCAGTAGACGACTGCAAACTCGGCCTTCATCTCATCGGGGATGACGGTCTCCTTCATCTCATCGATTAAGATGAAACCGTCTCCGTTCCCGTGCATTTTGGTGAATGTGATTGACATGAATATAATATTGGTTCGTATGACAGATAAAGGAATGGTAACTATCAGGCGGATGGGGGTGGGTCACACAGCCCACCCCACCAAACCTCCTCCCCATCCCATAAACCTTTATCCAGAACAGCCCAACAGATATAGTATTATGTCTCTTTCAGATACTGCAGCAGATATCCGCTCCATGAAAATGCGGGGAGCCGGAAAAATCGCACGCGAAGCAGCGGCGGCTCTTCGCTCATTTGCCCTTGAAAACGCAAATCTCCCCTTTGATTCGTTCAAAACGGCCATGAAAGATGCCGCAGATACGCTTCTTGCAACGCGGCCCACCGCGGTATCTCTTCCAAACGCCGTGCGGATAACCCTGCGCGGCCTTGGGAGTGCCGCATCAACCGCGGACGCAGTAGAAGATATCAGACGCCGCGCGGACGCCTTTATCGGAAAAGCGGAGGCGGCGCTTGATATTATAGGAGAAATCACCGCATCCCGCATAAAAGACGGGGATACGGTCTTAACACACTGCAACTCAAAGGCGGCCCTTGCAGGAATTCTCCGCGCAAAAGAGCAGGGGAAGGACATCCGTGTCATTGCAACCGAGGTGCGGCCCTGGAACTAGGGGCTTTTGACCATCAAAACCTTAAACGACCACAAAATCCCCACAACCTACATTGTGGATTCTGCAGTAAGGTACTTCATGCCCGAAGCGGACCTCGTAATTGTCGGAGCAGATGCGGTAACCGTAAACGGCGCGGTCATAAATAAAATCGGGACCTCGCAGATTGCAGCCGCAGCGCACGAGGCACGGAAAAACTTCATTGTTGCAGCAGAGACATTTAAGTTTGCGCCGCAGACCATGGGGGGCACACGAATCGAGATTGAGGAGCGGCCCGCGTCAGAAGTGCTCTCGGATGAGGCAGCGGCGGCACTTCCCTATGTTACCGTGAGAAACCCGGTCTTTGATGTAACCCCTGCGGAGTACATCGACCTCATCGCAACCGAAGAAGGAGCGATTCCTCCGCAGCTTGCATACATAATCATGAAAGAGCATCTCGGATGGGAGGCAAAAGAGTTATGAACGATGTAACAGCAATTTACTATTACCGCCCGAAAGCGGGCGTTGATGCGGAGTTTGCCGCACATGCCCTCTGTGAGGAGCAGACGACAGGAACATGGACTGATTTATCCACAGTAAATGAAAAAACCCGCTACGTGCATGCGTTAGACGGCGAGGTCCTTGAGGTGACAGCAGCAGGAGACGGCGGATGGTTTACAAAAATCCGGTATCCGTATGAAATCTTCGAGGCAGGAAACATTCCGCAGTATCTTTCAGTCAATGCAGGAAACCTCTTCGGCCTCGGGAAACTCGAGACGGTGCGGCTTACTGAAATCACACTCCCCCGTGAGCTTGCAGGAAGCGGACCGAAGTTCGGCATTGAAGGTGTCCGCCGTCTGGTAGGAACAGAGACCTCCGGGCGCCCGCATGTCGGAACCATCATTAAGCCGAAGGTCGGGTTAAACCCGAAGGATACGGCAGAGGTTGCCTATCAGGCGGCAATGGGCGGTCTTGACCTGATAAAAGACGATGAAACACTCACCAATCAGCCGTTCTGCCCGCTCCTCGAGCGGGTGGAAGAGGTGATGGCAGCCCTTGACCGTGCAAAGGATGAGACCGGAAAGAAGGTGCTTTACGCGGTAAATGTCACAACCGGCGGGGACAGGATTGTTGAGTGCGCCCATGCCGCGGTAAAAGCGGGGGCAAACATGCTCATGGTCGATGTGCTGACCGCAGGATTTTCCGCGGTGCAGGCCTTGGCTGAGGACTCATTCCTGTAGGTCCCGATTCATGTCCACCGCACAATGCACGGCGCATTAACCCGCAATCCGCAGCACGGGATTGCGATGCGGCCCATCGCAACCCTTGTCCGCGCCGCAGGAGGAGACCAGCTGCATACAGGGACTGTCTCCGGAAAGATGGGCGGAAAGGCAGAGGAAATCTTAGGCGACAACCGCGAGATTACCCGCGAAATCCCCGGATTAAAGCCGGTGTTTCCGGTGGCATC
>JAGHSU010000097.1 GCA_018065685.1 Candidatus Methanocorpusculum equi
GGAAGCACCGCAGTCGAGGATACCGACAAGAGAAACTGGAAGATGACCTTATCCGGCGAGACAGCCGCAGGCGACCCGTTCAAGCTCCTCGTGGACGAGTCCTACGCAACCCTTTCCGGATACCATCTGGAAGCAACCCTGCAGACATTCGAGACCTGGGCAGACGCTCAGACCGAGCTTTCCACGGCTCCTGCAGCATAGACGGACGGTCCTTTCCGCTCCTCTGCAGCAGATTGTCAGGAGGTAATGCTCCATGACAGCATGTACGGCAGCGCTTAGAGTGCTTTTAATGGCACTCCCGGCCATCCTGCCTGCTCTGAAATCACTGGCAACGGCTTTCCTCGAATGGGTCACCGCCCGGCTTAGACACGATACCGAACGGCTCAAAAAAGAGACCGGGGCTGGTTCCGGCTCGTCCGGGGAAGTGTATGTCAGTGATGAGGAATTGTTTGAATGATGAATAAAGGAGGGTGATTCCCGCCGCAGCACAGATTTGTTCACAGCACAGATTTGTTCATAAACTGATACTTTACTATCATCCCCGGGGTTTTGTTTGTCCTACCCGGGGCCTCTTTTATTTTTTACTCCGGAGGGAAAGAAATTCTGAACGGTTAGTGTCCCCTCGGGTTTCTCCCGAGGGGCAGAATTTCCTTCCCCAGTCTGCGGGGTCTGCGTTCTTGTTGCACATACCCATGTTAGTTACAACCTCGTAAGAAAGTCTGCGTCACGAGGTCTGCGCTCTTGTTGCCCATACCCATCGTCAACTACAACAACCTGCAAAGAACACCCGCACTAATATCCATTAAATCCCTCTCCCCCCAAGCGAGCCGCCCGCACCCCACGATTGACGAGAGTCCCTGTTTTTCTCCCGAGGGGCAGATTTTCTTTCCCCGGTCTGCGAGGGGCGAGTGGCTTTATGAAAAAGAACACCCGCGGCTGCCTGGAAGCACCCTCCTCCTCAAAAAACCTGAAAAAAGAATTACGCGCCTGCCTCTTTCCCGAGTGCAAACGCTTTTACATTAATATCCACCGTCTTTGGCGGAACATTGCGTCTTACCGACTCTTCGAGCGACTTTGCCGCGATGGGAAGCACATGTGATGCGGCGCCCAGAAGAACTATATTTGCCGCAAGCGGGCTTCCCGCCTCTGCTGCCGTCTTTGTCGCATCAAAGATAATCACCTTCTGACCGCCTGCCTTGAGCTCTGCTTCCGCATCCTCAATCTTCGGGACCGGAAGACCTGCGGAAAAGACCGACGTCGGGACTACCATCTCGCGGTTTACTACGATAGTGCCCGCAGGTTTTACAAAGTGTCTGTAGCGCAGAGCCTCCAGAACATCAAATGCGATTAAAAGGTCCGAGGTTCCTGCCGGGATGAGAGAGCCGAACTTCCCGTCGATTCTGATATGCGTCTCAACAGAGCCGCCTCTCTGCGACATACCATGCGTCTCAGCCCCCCGGACATGACGTCCTTCAATGACGCAGGCATCTCCTAACACGTTTGATGCAAGAATCGTGCCCTGCCCGCCGATTCCGACAATTAAACAGTCAAAACTCTTCTTCATTCCTTCACCCCCGCCTTACGGATTGCACCCGCAGGACAGATATCCGCACAGACACCGCATCCCGTACATGCCGCGGTAATCTTTGCACATCCGTCCGCATCGGACTCGATTGCGGGGCATCCGTACCTGATGCACGCTCCGCACTTCGTACAGCGGGAGGCGTCTGCCAGATATCTGCTGCGTTTGATTCCGAGGCGCTTATTCATAATAACGCACGGCTGCTTTGCAATGATGACCTTTACCCCTTTCTTCTCCTTTGCATCCTTTAAGACCGAGAGGAGGTGTGTTAAGTCATAGGGGTCCACCGTCTCCACAAAGGAGACACCGCAGGCCTTTACGAGCTCTTCGAGGGAGATCTTCGGAGAGGGCACGCCGGTTGCAGTGCATCCTGTGTTCGGATTCGGCTGATGGCCGGTCATTGCGGTGATTCTGTTGTCGAGGATGATAAGTGTCTGGTTTGCGCCGTTGTAGACCGCATTGATAAGTCCGTTGATTCCTGTATGGAGGAACGTCGAGTCGCCGATGGTAGATACTACCTCTGCCCCCTCCACTGCGTGTGCGATTCCGGAACCTACCGTCACCGAGGCACCCATGCATATGGTGGTATCAACCGCACCAAGCTGCAGACCTAAGGTGTAGCAGCCGATATCCGAGGGGAAGATGCCGTCCTTAAACACCTTGCGCATCGCATAGAAGACCGAGCGGTGCAGACATCCCGGGCATAAAATCGGGGGACGGACAGGAACCTCTGCGGGAGCTCCTGCTTTCGGGAGCGGGTTTTTCATAAAGCCTGCCTTTTCCATAAATGATGCGGTGGAAGCGGTTGAAAACTCTCCCTCGTGCGGGACCGTGCCGTCGAGCTTTCCATGCACTGCGGTATTTTTGTCAGCAACGGAGAGCACCATCTCTTCGATAACGGGCATCAGCTCTTCGATGACGAGAATCTCCGTGTGCTTTGATACAACATCTCTAAGCCACTCGCGGTCAATCGGGTAAGCACCGATTTTGATAAAGGAGATGTCGCCTGGCATAATCTCTGCAGCATACGAGGCTGAGATGCCTCCTGCAATCACCGCTTTTTTCCCGCGGATTTCTGCGGAGTTGTACCCGGCAGATACCAGATACTTTGCGACCTCACTTTGTTTTTTCGTAAGTTCGACATGAAGGAGCCGCGTGTGCGCGGGAACAACCACATACTGTTTCGGGTTTTTCCCGAAAGCGCCTTTCCTTCCGGATGCTGCAGGCTCTCCGAGTTCCACATCGCCTTTTGAGTGGCAGATGCGGGTTGTTGGTCTGAAGAGTACCGGAAGCCGGAACTTTTCCGAGATTTCCCATGCCGCTTTGACAAAATCGTGCGCTTCCTGCACCGAGGACGGGTCGAGGCAGGGAATCTGCGCGAACTTTGCGTACATGCGCGAGTCCTGTTCGTTCTGCGAGCTGTGCGCGAACGGGTCGTCCGCGGACAAAATGACGAATCCGCCTTTTGTTCCGGTGTATGAGGAGGTCATTAAGGGGTCTGCTGCCACGTTGAGTCCCACATGCTTCATGGTGACAAGCGAACGAAGCCCGCACCAGCTTGCAGCAAGCGCCTGTTCGAATGCGACTTTTTCATTTACCGACCATTCCACGTAGTACGGCCGCTCCTGCACGGCGCGCAGGGTATCGATTACCTCTGATGAAGGGGTTCCCGGGTACCCTGCGGCGAAATCGATGCCTGCCTCGCGGCATGCGTGCGCTACGGCATCGTTTCCGAGAAGATATTGTTTCACGGGGGTGTTTTCCATAATTTCATATATATTGGTTATCTCAGGGGATTAACTCTGCGGCTCTGTCGCCGCGGCATCGTGCCGAAGGATATTTATACTGATAATGCCTACGTAATAAGGTAATTGGGCGCGTAGCATAGCTAGGTGGCGCGCCCGGCTGATAACCGGGAGGTCATGAGATCGAATCTCATCGTGCCCACTGTTTTTTTGTTTTTCTGTTGTTTTGGTTTTTCGTAACTATTCAACAGCATCACACGGGTGTTTTGGCGGTTGTTGCAACCGATAGTGCGGCGTTGACTCCAAAACCGCAAATCTACGCAAGCCGCACGGCAGAGCCGTGCTCCAACTTCGAGACTTCGTCTCTCGTTAATCGCAGCCCTTTAGCACCCGCGTTTGGCCCTGCTTAAGCCGCAGACCCGAAGGGCATGCGGCTTGTGTAGATTTGCGTAGATTTGCGGTTTAAGGGGCCAACGCCGCACTATCGGTTACAACAACGTGTAGAACACACGAAGGCAGCTGAATTGTTACGTTTTCTTCCGCTGTTCTTCGTATTCCGGCTCCCGTCCGCAGCCTGTCCCGCAAACCAAAACATCCTGCGCGCACAACTCCTGCGGACGGTTTGAAAGCCCCTCTTTGCGGATTTTAGTCAGAGAACACCCCTGCCGCATCGAAAACAGTCCGGAAAACAGCCGGGGAAAAGAAGGGTTTCTGTTGCTCCTCAACATTCAATAGTTATATATTGTTACAATATCATGCATATCTTTATATTCCCTGAGGAGAAACTATTTATTGTATGGCTTTCTACGATGGATTAAGCAGCGTTATTGATTTCGCTGATACCTGGGTGTGGTATATAGCCTTCGTGTTCCTGGTGGGATTCGGCATTTTTGCCGCTATCAGAGCCAAGGGAATTCAGCTCACCCGGTTAGGCGAAGCATGTAAAGTTGCTTTCACGGGAATCAGAGAAAAGAAGGGGAAGCATGTTATCTCCTCTTTCCAGGCATTCTGCGTCAGCATGGGTGCCAGAATCGGTGTTGGAAATATCGCCGGTGTCGCAACCGCAATTGTGATGGGTGGACCCGGTGCAGTATTCTGGATGTGGATTTTCGCAATCATTGGTGCCGGAACCAGTTTCGTTGAAAACACTGTTGCACAGATTTACAAAGAAAAGAAAGGCGACGGCTACTTCCACGGCGGCCCTGCCTACTATGTGAAAAACGGTCTTGGAAAACCGAAGTTTGCTATTTTCATGGCAATCCTGATCATTGTCACCTATGGTCTCTGTTTCATTGGTGTTCAGGCAAACCAGGCAAGTGCATCGCTTCAGACTGCATTTGCCGGCGTGTTCGGTGATGCATCCATCTCTGTTGCAGGAGCAGACATCGGACTTCTGACAATTATCATCGGTGCTGTCCTTGCACTGCTTTCCGCAGCAATCGTCTTTGGCGGTATCAGGAGAGTTGCCCGTGTATCCACATGGTTAGTCCCCGCGATGGCAATCCTCTGGATGCTTCTTGCAATCATTCTGGTACTTGTTAACTTCACTCAGGTCTCCGCAGTTGTCGAGACAATCTTCTCCTATGCATTCGGTGCACAGGCCTTTGTCGGCGGTGGAATCGGAGCAATGATTATGTGGGGTCTGAAGCGTGGAGTGTTCTCCAACGAGGCCGGTATCGGTTCTATCCCGAACGTTTCCGCGTCAGCACACGTAAAGCACCCGGTAAAGCAGGGATTAATCCAGATGATCGGTGTTTTAATTGATACCGTTGTCGTCTGTACCGCAACTGCATTCGTTATCATTATGTACACGAATGTTGCCTACCCCGGATACGACTTTGCAGCACAGGGACTCGCAGACAGTCTTGCAGGTTCCCCGCTCGTAGCAGAGGCACTTTCCGCAAGCTTCCTCGGTGCTGCTGCTCCGTACATCCTTGCAGTCTTCCTGCTGGTCTTTGCGTTCAGCAGTTTAATCAGCTACTACTCCATGAGTGAAAGCAACGTCAGATTCATTACCCAGAAGAAATGGGCACTTGTTCTGCTCCGTATTGTAATCGTCCTTATGGTCTTCTTCTCGTCCATCTGGTCCATGACACTTGCATGGAACCTCGCAGACCTCTTCCAGGCACTGATGGGTATCTTCAACGTAGGTATCATCATCTTCCTTGCAAAACATGCATGGACTGCGCTTACCGACTACTTCAACCAGAAGGCAGACGGTGTTGAGGAACCGGTCTTTGATCCGATGATCCTTTCCAGCCAGAAGGGAATTACCTGCTGGCCTCCGAAGGAAGAGGATGATCTCGGAAGCAACGAAGGTATGAAATAAACCGGATATCCGGTTTCATTCCTTTTTTTAATCTATTCTGATATTTTCAATCCGGTTGTAACTGACGTTTTGTCTGCGCTCTTGTTGCCAATACCCGCTCTCTGTTACAGGACGATAAAAAATACCGCAAAAGACGGATTGAAATACGCCGGGGAACCAAACCTCCTCCCCGTCTTCCCGTACGCCTAACCCTCTGGTATTATCTCTGATAACACCAAATATATATACACCTATTCATATGGAGACAGAATATGGAAGAAAAAATACATGAAAAAATCCACTGGGCAGATGCGAAGGCGGCAAATGTCCCGACAGATGCCCCGCAGCTTGTTGCAACGGGTATCACCCCCTCGGGTCCGATTCACCTCGGAAACATGCGCGAAGTAATGACCGGGGATATGATTTACAAGGCAATCCTTTCCAGAGGAGGAAACGCAGAGCTGGTCTATATCGCCGACGACTTTGACCCGCTGCGTAAAGTATACCCCTTCCTTCCAGCGGAGTACGAAAAGTACATCGGATGGTCTGTATGCGACATCCCCTGCCCCTGCGGAAAGCACAAAAGCTACGCGGAGCACTTCCTCAAGCCGTTCTTATCCGCAATCGAAGAGTTAGACATCCACCCGCGCGTCATACGGACAAGCGAGGCATACCGCTCCGGGAAATTTACGGAAGGAATCCGCCTTGCCCTGGAACACGCCGAAGAGATTAAAGAGATTTTAGAGCGCGTCTCCGGACGTGAGCTTGAGGAAGGGTGGACTCCCTACTACCCGGTCTGTGAAAAATGCCACACCATCTCCCGTGCAAAGATTCTTGAGCACGACGCAGAGAACCACAAAGTGACCTATCAGTGCTCCTGCGGACATGTGGGTGTCTCCGACTACTCGAAGGGCGAAGGAAAACTCGTATGGCGCGTGGACTGGCCGATGAGGTGGGCAGCCCACGGTGTGACAGTTGAGCCGTTTGGAAAAGACCACGCATCCCCCGGAGGGTCCTATGACACGGGAAAAATCATCACCCGTGAAATCTACGGCTACAAAGAGCCGGTTCCGGTGACCTACGAATGGATCAGCCTGAAAGGAAAAGGCGAGATGCACTCCTCAAAGGGAGTGGTTTTAACCATCCGCGATATGCTTGATATTGTGCCTCCGGAAGTTCTCAGATACATGATTGCAAAGACAAAACCGGACAAGACCATCGCATTCGACCCGGGAATGGGGCTGTTAAAGCTCATCGACGACTATGACCGTGCGGCAAAGACCGGAGGCTCACGCGAACTGGAGCTTTCAAAGATTAACTCACCGCAAACAATGATTCCGTTCCGTCACATGGTAACCGTTGTTCAGATTGCAAGAGACGACGAAGGTCTCTTCTCCATTCTGAAACGGAGCGGCTATGAGATTGTGGACAGGGATTCCGTTCTGGACCAGGCAAACCGCGCACGGCTCTGGCTTGAGCGCTACGCACCTGACGATGTAAAGTTCTCCATTGCAGAAACCCTCCCCGAAGTTGCCGCAAATGAACCTGCCAATGTCAAGGCCGCGGTTTTATCCTATGCAATGACAATCGCCGGCGGCGAGTGGACCGCAGATGTGCTGCACAATGCAGTCTATGATGCAGCCCAGTCCGCAGGGGTAACCGGAAAGGATGTGTTCACCGCAGTGTACCGTGCATTCCTCGGAGCAGACAGAGGACCCCGCCTTGGCTGGTTCCTTGAGGCACTCGGACGCGAAGCAGTCTTAAAACGCCTTGCATTACTGGCTGACTGAATGGCAAAGGATAAACTTCCCAGAAACCTCTCAGAGGGCTGCAGACTCTGCTATCAGGGAGCAAAGCTCGTGCTTTTCATCACCGGCAGGTGTCCGCGCACCTGCTGGTACTGTCCCTTATCTGCCGAGCGGAAGGACCAGGATGTCATCTTTGCAAATGACCGGCAGATAACATCCCCTAAGGAGGCAATCGAAGAAGCGGAGATTATGGATGCCCTCGGGACCGGGGTTACGGGAGGCGAGCCGCTTTTTGAAATAGAGCGTGTTGTTGAGTACTGCACAGCTCTCAAAGACCATTTCGGAAAAGAACACCACATCCATCTCTACACCGGAAAAGCGCCGACGGAAGAGGAGCTTTCCCGCCTCTCGCCGGTCGTTGATGAAATCCGCATGCATCCTCCGCATGAACTGTGGCCGAATGTTATGCAGTCCGCCTATCCGAAATCCATCGCGGCCGCAAAAAAAATGGGATTTGACGTAGGAATTGAGGTCCCGTCGCTTCAGGGTCTCCGGCACTTTTTCCCGCTTTTAAATTCGCTTGATTTCTTCAACATCAACCAGCTGGAGTGGGGGGATGCAAACGCGGATGCGATGCGCGAGAGAAAGTTAGAGCCGGTAAATCCGCTTTGCAACGCCATTGAAGGCTCGACAAAGTGGGCAGGAGAGATAAACGGTCATCCGAAGGTTCACTACTGCACCTCGGTCTTTAAGGATTCCGTGCAGCTGCGCGAGCGGCTCAAACGCATTGCAAGAAACTCGGCGCGTCCCTTTGATATGATTACCGACGACGGGACTATCATGTACGGCGTGATGGACCCCGGCAATGACATGGAGATGATTTTATCCCTGATGCGTCCGGGAAGCACCTATGCGGAGATGGAAGACGGCACAATCGAACTCGACTGGCAGCAGATGAGAAAGATTCCAAGAAAGTTCGGGGGGGAGAGGAAAATCATCGAACGGTACCCGAATGGGGGTATGATTGTCGAGGTCATTCCCCAATGACGGGAAAGCTCCGTTCCTTTCTTGAAAAAGTATATGCCAACTGTCTGGTACGCAGGTTTTCACACATCCCGAATCACGTAGCGGTCATTCAGGACGGAAACCGCAGGTTTGCAAAAGAGCACGGAATGAGCGTGGAGTCAGGTCACCGTCTCGGAGCGGATACAACACTGCAGGTAATGGAGTGGATGGAAAAACTCAATATCCGCTATATCACTTTTTATGCCTTCTCCACGGAAAATTTCAGGCGGAGCAGCGAAGAGGTAGAGGGTCTTCATGCGCTGTTCATCGATAAGTTCCACGAGATGCTCGAAGATGCAAGAGTTCATAACAATAAAATCAACATCCGGGTGGTAGGTGACCGGTCGCTCATTTCCCCTGACCTCCTCAGTATCATTGAACAGGTGGAGGAGGCAACGAAGAATTACGACTGGTATTTTGTCCACATCGCAATCGCTTACGGCGGAAGAAACGAGATTGTCGAGACCGCCCGCGATATTATCGAATCCTGCAGAAAAGGTCTCTGTTCCCCCGATGATATTACGCCTGATATGATGACCAGAACAATGTATCCCTTAGAGGATATGCCCCCGGTGGATCTGATTTTGCGGACCGCAGGTGACCACCGGACCTCGAACTTCCTTCCCTGGCTTGCAAACGGCAGTGAGGCAGCGGTCTGTTTCTGTGTTCCGACATGGCCTGAGTTCAGGTATGTTGATTTTGTCTGGGCGCTTCGTGTGTATGATGAGCGGATGAGTGCGTAACGATTTATCGTCATCGGAATCATCGTCATCAGAACCAATTGATTAGATCAATCGTTAGCGCTTCATCATTTTCATCCGCTTTTTGGCATCCGCGTCAACCCGGTAGGACTCGCGAATCTTTTGCAGTGAGCGGTTGAAGGTTTCCGTATCGAGTCTGCAGGTCTGAAGCCACATTTCCGTATACTCCGGATATTTTGCAAATGCGACAGAGACTGCCCATGCGGCAGCGGCCGATGCATAATAGCCCGGAAATGAACTCCGGTTTATGAGGGATAACACTTTTTTGTAATACTCATCGGTTATGAAATGCGCTAAGAGAAGCACAACCCCGAACCGGACGGAAAACTCGGTGTTTTCCGCGATGCATTTTTCCGCATAGGAGAAAAAGACCTCCGGATATTTTTTTGCGGTTTTAAGCGTCATCACCGTCGAGTCGCAGACCGACCAGTTGTCAACCTTCGGGACGAAGGTGTCAAGAGCTTTGCAGATTTCATCCGCATCTGCTTTTGCATAGCCGATGACAAGCCCCTGCAGCATAATCTCTTCAAACGAGTCATCGGATGCTTCTGCGAGATATTCCATCCATCCGGATTTTGCCTCACGCTGTGCAATCCGTCTCAAATCCGGGATTCTGACGCCTATGAGGTTTTCTGTTCCGGGAAGAAGCCCCGAGGAAAACTCCCGGTATTTTGCATCCGAAAGTCCTGCGAGTTCCTCACGTATCAGGGTTTGCGCTTCTGTCCGGTTATGCTGTGTTGTCACGTGCATCTGAAATACCTTTCCCGAGGGCATATCCTTTTTCATAGGCAGCTTTCAGGACGTCCGGTTTGTTCTCTATCGATTTAATCTCATCCATGTTGTTTTGCAGGAGTTCATCGGAGTATTTTGCATCAATGATTTCTCCGAACGCCTTTGCGGTTAATCTCGGACCGGTGAATATGTCTTCGTTGTTCATCCCGCCGATGCAGATGAAAAGCATCTTCCTGATTTTTGCATGTTCCCGTGTTACAAGCGGCTGTTTTCTATAGTATTTTGCCATGTAAAACGGCTGACATCTGTCCATAAACGATTTTAAGGCACCGGGTATCCCGTAGGTCATCACAGGTGTTGCAACAATCACTCCGTCGCACTTTTTTAAAATCCGGTAATATTTCTCTGCTTTGTCATCCACGAAACAGTGCGGTTCTGCCATGCAGCCGAATGTCTGCATACAGGGAGAAACCCCGATGTGCGCAGCATTAATCCGCTCAATGGTGCACCCGGCATCTTCCGCCCCGCGGATGGCCTCCATAAGCAGTTTATCTGTATTGCCTCCAAGGATATTGCTTCCAAAGACGGCTGCTATCATTTTTGTCATACAGGATTCTTTTCGTTTCAAAGGGGATAAACTCTGCGGTTCAGGATGTCTGAAAACTGCCGCGAGAGAGAACCTCTTATACTTCCGGGGTGTATCAGTTAGATGTGTTTTACATGAACAAAGAAGACATATCAGAAAACCATGCAAAGCTTGAGAAAAACATCGGGCATGTCCCGAAGATCTTTAAAGAACTTGCAGCATCAAACCCTGAAATGCATGATGCAGTCCTCAGAATGGATAATTTCGTCTGGGCGGACGGGGCTTTATCCCGGAAGGAGAAGAAACTGATTGCCGTATCAATTGCAGCAGCGCTCCGGGATACACATGCTCTCCGCGCACAGCTTGCAGGAGCAAAGGACCTTGAGATCACCCTTGATGAGGTCGATGAGGCGCTTCGCGTTGCATTTATGCTTTCGGGAATGCCCGCGTATGCACAGGGGCGGTCTGCTGCAGAGGAAGTGTTTTTAAAATCCTGAAAAAAGAAAAGAGGAAAAAAGATTACCAGACAGCAATCCGGTGGTCCGGGGAGAGATACATATTATCTTTTTCGGTGACTCCGAAAGCATTCATGAACTCATCGAACTGCTGAACGGTGACATTTACCCGGTACATTCCCGGCGGGTGCACATCTTTGAGGATAGTGTTCCGGTAGAGGTCTGTCACATAGGGGGAGTAGAATACTTTACCGTATTTGATAAAGAACTTCTGATAATCAAAGTCAGGGATATCCGATGCGATGTCGAGGATGACAGACATGCCTCCCATGTCTGCAATTGCTTCTCCTGTGTACTGTTTTCCCGGGAGGTAAACGCCCGGCATTGCCTCAAATCTGCTGAAGAACTTATCGACTTTGTCCACTTTCTTTTCAAATGCGGCATGGTCTGCTTCAGTCCACCAGTTCCGGTAGGT
>JAGHSU010000039.1 GCA_018065685.1 Candidatus Methanocorpusculum equi
GAGTGAATCCCAGTACGCTCGACAAGTTCCATGATTCCGGGCACAAACACATCGCGTCAGTCACAGACCGCGTCAACTTCGACCTCTTTTCCGGTGATGTACTTATCAACAAGAACCGGTTTGTCCTCGTCTATCTCCACAGCGGTCTTTAAGTAGTGGCGAAGCTGCTTTTCGTTTGCCACAATCTGCATTGCGCGCCCTCCGAGGACAAAACTCGGGCGGACCAGAACCGGGTATCCGATTCTCTCAGCTGCTGCAACCCCGTCTTCGATTTTTGTAACAGCACACCCTTCAGGCTGCGGGATTCCCAGTTCAACCAGAAGTTTTTCGAAGAGTTCACGGTTTTCCGCCTTGTCGATTGCATCGCAGTCGGTTCCGATGATTTTTACACCGCGTGCATGGAGAGGGTCTGCAAGGTTAATTGCAGTCTGTCCTCCAAGGGATGCGATGACACCTTCCGGTTTTTCAAAGTCAATGATTGCCATCACATCTTCGGGTGTCAGCGGCTCGAAGTAGAGTTTGTCTGCTGTCGTGTAGTCGGTTGATACCGTCTCAGGGTTATTGTTAATGATGATTGCCTCATAGCCTGCCTTGCGGATGGTCTGGACCGCATGCACCGTCGAGTAATCGAACTCGACACCCTGACCGATTCTGATAGGTCCTGCGCCGAGCACAATAATCTTCTTTTTGTCGGAAAGACGCGAGGCGTTTTCTCCGGTGTAGGTGGAGTAGAGATATGCAATGTACTTTCCGGTGTGGAGGGTATCTACCATCTTAAAGACAGGTGTAATGCCGTTTGCCTTGCGGAGGCTGTAGATATCGGTCTCTTTCATCTCCCAGAGGCATGCGATGTATTTGTCGGAAAATCCGAAAATCTTTGCCTTCTTTAAGACTGCAGTGTCTCCGGCGTTTTGAATCACTTCCTCTTCAAGGTCGACAATCCGTTTGACTGCTTCCAGGAAGAGCGGGGTAATCATAGTCACCTTATGAATATCTGCGATGTCTGCTCCTATCCGTATGAGTTGTGCCACGGCAAAGATACCGTCTGCACGGAACACCTTCAGGTATTCGAAGAGTTCTTCCGCAGACATATTCGCAAACTTCGGAAGCCAGAGATGGTCAGCGCCGGTTTCAAGTGACCTGACGGACTTTAACAGACACTCTTCGAGCGAGGAGCCGATACCCATCACTTCACCTGTTGCTTTCATCTGTGTTCCGAGGGTATTCGGGGCCGAGGTGAACTTATCGAACGGGAACCGCGGGAACTTTGCAATGACGTAATCGAGTGAGGGTTCTGTTGCGGCGGTACCTCCTGCAACAGGAATCTCCGAGAGTTCCATTCCAACAGCGATTTTTGCGGTGACACTGGCAATCGGGTAACCGCTCGCCTTTGAGGCAAGCGCGGAAGAACGGGAAACACGCGGATTTACCTCAATTAAGAAGTATTCACTGGTATGGGGGTTTAAGGCGAACTGGACGTTGCATCCTCCGGCGATTTTAAGCTCGCGGATGAGCTTTATGGCGCTCTTATTCAGCATCGCATAGTCTTCTGCCGAAAGTGACATGATCGGGGCTACAACAACGGAGTCTCCTGTGTGAACTCCTACCGGGTCCACATTTTCCATACCGCAGATGGTTATTGTGTGGTCTGAGAGTCGCGCATGACTTCAAACTCAATCTCCTTGTAGCCGCGGACACTTTTTTCCACCAGCACCTGATGAACCGGGGATAAGGCAAAACCGTTTGCCGCGATTTCCACGAGTTCCGCCTCGTTTTCCGCAAACCCGCCGCCGGTGCCTCCAAGCGTAAACGCGGGACGCAGAACAACCGGGTAACCGATTTTAACGGCAGCTTCCTTTGCTTCCTCAATAGAGTAGGTAATCTCTGAAGGAATAACCGGTTCACCGATTTTTTCACACATCTCCTTGAAGAGCTCACGGTCTTCCGCACGCTCGATACTTGAAGCAGGTGTTCCCAAAAGCTCTGTGTGGCACTCCTTAAGGATTCCCTTTTTATCAAGCTGCATTGCAAGATTCAGTCCGGTCTGTCCGCCGATTCCGGGTACAATCGCATCCGGACGCTCATAGCGGAGGATACGTGCGACATACTCCAGCGTCAGCGGTTCCATATAAACTTTGTCTGCAATCGAGGTATCTGTCATTATGGTCGCAGGGTTTGAGTTGACCAGAACAACCTCATACCCTTCTTCCTTTAAGGCAAGGCATGCCTGTGTTCCTGCATAGTCAAACTCTGCGGCCTGACCAATCACAATCGGTCCCGAGCCGATTATAAGAATCTTTTTTAAGTCCGTTCTTTTTGTCATTTGTTCACCTTTGTTCTGCGGTACAGAATAGTATTGTCAGCTGCTGTCAGATAGTTTCTGCTAAAGACCTCCATCCCTTCAAAGGGTGTTGATTTACCCATTGAGAGGAACCCGCCGGAATCTATGCGGTACCGTTCGTTCAGATTCCAGACAGAGTACCCGCGGAAGGGAATGGAGAACCGTTTCCGCGGGGATACAGCGAGGAGGTCGACGAGTTTTTCGAGAGAGATAATTTTTTCGAGCACGAGTTTTGTATACAGCACAGGAAATGCTGTCTCAAGCCCGGTCACTCCAAACGGGCTTTTCTTCAGTCCTGATGCCTTTTCAGCTGCTGTATGCGGGGCATGGTCGGTTGCAATCATATCGATTGTTCCGTCCCGGAGTCCTGCGATGAGTGCTGTCCTGTCCTCGGAGGAGCGCAGGGGCGGATTCATTTTAAATCTGCCCTCCTCCTGCAGGTCGTTTTCATCAAGGACCAGATAGTGCGGGGCTGTTTCGCAGGTGACATCCACGCCGCGTGCTTTTGCGGCACGAATGAGGGATACACTCTCCTTTGTCGAGATGTGGCAGACATGAAATGCGCAGCCGGTCTCTTCTGCGAGACGAAGGTCGCGTTCCACCTCTGCATACTCGCTTTCAGAGGAGATGCCTTTGTGCCCGTGCATTTTTGCATAGACGCCGTCATGGATGTACCCGCCGCAGAGAAGTGAGTTTACCTCACAGTGTGCGGCAATGATTTTTCCGAGGGACTTTGCCTTTATCATTGCGCGGCGCATCACAGCTTCAGACTGAACTCCGCGGCCGTCGTCTGAGAAGGCAATTACATTTGGTGCAAGTTCCCCCATCCGCGACAGTCGCTCTCCTTTTTCGCTGACAGTAACCGCCCCGTACGGGTAGACTGCTATCTTTGCATCTGATGCGATGATGTCAGTCTGCTGTTTCAGGTGTGCTGCGCTGTCCGGGACAGGAGAGAGGTTTGGCATAGTACATACTGCGGTGTATCCCCCGTGCGCTGCGGCAAGGGTGCCTGTTTTTATGGTCTCCTTTGCTGAAAATCCGGGCTCCCTGAAGTGAACATGCACATCACAGAAACCGGGAAAAACAGAAAAAGCATCAGTGTCAAAAGCAGCGGAAAGAGAATCAGGCAGGGGATATGCAAGTGACTTATCCGTACCTGATACTATATGCGCATAATTCATTTCCATTGAATAAACACTACCGCTGACAATTTCCTTATATCATTGGTTGTCTATCTAATTATACTAATTGTTTTTACGCCGGGGGGTATCTGAGTTCGCAGGATAGACCGGAGATGGTCTTTTTAAAAATCAATTCTGAGGGCGAATGAATTCGCGACAGTAAAAGAGGTGCTGTATCAGGATTTTTTGATGCAGGACAGCGAAAATACCGGTCGATACCGGTCAGTGAGACGTCGGTCAGGAAGAAGCAGTGTCCGCGCTTCTTACCACTTTCCGGTAACCCATCCGTATACACCGTAGGCAATGCATCCGAGGGCGACTGCCATTAAAATGTAGTACATAATGCTCGGTTTTTTTCCCGGCTCTCTTGCAACCCGTGTTGAACGTTCCTCATCCATGTACAGTATTGTTTGATGTTTCTTACATATCAATCTTTTAACATCAGGTGTTCTGTACAGATGCTGCAGTCAGGAGAGAACCATTCGAAAAAAAGTTTAAAATGAGGTTTAAAATGAGGTTAAAACTGATTTAGAGAGAGTTCTCCTCTCTTTTTTGCCAGATAAGCAGGATTCCGTCATCGAACCGTTCAGCTGATTTGAGGGTAAGCCGCGGAAACTCTTCGGGTTTTGTAAAACCCTCGCCGTCTGCGAATGTGGGAGAAGTCTTTCCCCCGATAATTAATGCACCGATATAGATACGTATTTCATCAAAGAGCCGCTGACTCATAAAGGACCAGAGAATGGATGTCCCTCCTTCGACCATGAGCTGTCTGATGCCCATCTCTCCTAATTTGTCAAGGAGGAGTCCGAGGTCAACTGATGTTTTTCCGGCAACAACGACCGTAACACGTTCTGATAAGGCAGCGACACGGTCTTTATCTGCAGCTTCTGATACTGCGACAATGATTTTTCCGCTTCCTTTTATGAACATGTCAGAATCATCCGGAAACTCCGCACGTGAGTCGATGACAATGCGTGCCGGTTCTGCAGGCAGGTTTTTCTCCCGGCGCTCTTCCTTTAATGCCTCATTTTTTAGTCTGAGTGAGGGGTTGTCCGAGCGGACTGTCCCGATTCCGACGAGAATTGCATCCGATTCGGCACGAAGTTTTTCCATTCGGGCAAAGTCTTCAGCACCGGATATTTTCGTTTGTTTGCGCAGCGGAGTTGAAATTTTACCGTCTGCACTCATCGCTGCGTTAATAATAACGTAGGGTCTCATGATTCGCCTGGATTAAAGAGCAGCAGAGTTTTATTTTTCTTCTGCTTTTTCTACGACTTTGTAGACGTTTACACCAACACGGACATCCGGGAATGCGCGTGATACTGCCTTGTTCCCAAGGGTTGAACCGATAATGATTGTTTTTCCGGATGCGGAAGGACCGAAGTCCTGGCTTAAGTCCACTTTTATCGTCAGGATGTTTCCATCCACACTCATGTTTACATTTTTCATGTACTAAGTAATATGTCGGGGAAGTTAATAAATCTTTTCCGTATTTTTCGGGTTTTGCTGGGTCGTGGCGTGGGTGGTGCGTGATGTGAGGGGTTTAAAAGACACACATACGGACTTTGTGCTGCAATAGTGAACGTCGATATTGCCTGATAAACATACAGGTAAAAATCAATAACAAAAACAAAAAAAAAAGTACGCGGGTCGGAGAGTTTACTCTTCGACAACAACACGGACCGGAGTCGGAAGCTTGTATCCTGCGTGAAGCAGAGCGTCCTTTGCCTGCTCGATATACTGCTTCTTTGTCCAGATGGTAAAGACTTTCTGTCTCGGAGCAACACGTGCTGCGGTTCCGACCGGCTTACCGAAAGCAAGTCTCATACCTTCAGACACACGGTCTGCACCTGCACCGGTTGCGTACTTGTGCTCACGTAAAACGTGGTGCGGATAGGTTCTGATCTTTAAGTGGAAATCGTTTTTACCGATTGAACTCATCAGACGTCTGTTCATATTGATACGCGCAGCTTCCATTGCGGTGTGGCGAATCTGACATCCCTCAATTGCCTCGAGGTGAACAGCTACCGGAAATTCTGCCGAAAGGTTACCCATATCGAACTGGACAACTTTAACTCCCGGAACACCACCCATATACTGGCGGCGGCAGTAAGCTGTCTTTGCCAGATGGTTATACATTCGTGCTGGTTTTCTTACCATTTTAATTACTCCTAAGTCTGCTGTTTAGCATACATACATGTATTGCTGCAGATTTGTGCATAACAGATAGGACTGATATCATATTAAAGGTTATGCATCGTTCTTCCCGAATGCACCCTGTAAACCGGAAATCAGAGAAGATTTCCGGTTGCTTCCTGCAGCCGTTCAATCTCTGAGAGAATTTCCTTTCTGAGGCGCGCAAACTCTGCCGATGAGCGGTCACGCGGACGCGGGAGATTAATCGTGTAAATCGAGTTAACTTTTCCCGGTCTTGGCGAGAGGACTATGACCCTGTCTGAGAGATACACCGCTTCATCAACACTGTGCGTTACAAAGAGGATTGTTTTCTTTGTCGCCTGCCAGAT
>JAGHSU010000118.1 GCA_018065685.1 Candidatus Methanocorpusculum equi
ATATTATTGTAAAACTTATTTACAAAAACTTTTCAAACGTGCCGGACAAACCGGTTAATACGTACACACCACGGGAGGATAAACTCCCGTACGTTCCGCACCATCAGGAGACAACCATTAATCTCTGAAACACCAAATAATTATATAACTATGACTACAGTTGCAGCGTTCGGTATGGGCAGAATCGGAGGAGAAGCCGCATACCTGTCCGCAGTTTCCGGATTCGCCGATGAACTTGTTCTCTATGATATCAATACAGAACTGCTCCGTGCACAAAAGCTCGATATACTCCATGCAAAAGAGATTCCGGTATCGACCAGACCCTCTGACATAAAAGATGCCGACTACTGCATATTTTCCGCAGGATACTCACGTTCACCGAACGTAAAAACCCGCGCGGACCTCTTTGACAAAAACCTTCCGATTGCAAAGGAAGCGGCAGGCATCATGAAAGGATTTCCGGGAAAACTCATCGTCTTAACCAACCCGATGGATGTTTTTACCTGGTACTTTGCAAAACATGCCGGCTTTGACGAATCACAGGTTGTAGGATTCGGCGGCCTCCTGGACTCACGAAGATTCACCCTTGCGCTGCACAGCATGGGAATTAATGAAACAGGAATCGTCATCGGAGAACACGGAGAAAATCAGGTCCCGCTCTTCTCAGGCCTCTCCGTTGACGTACCTGAATCCGTCCGTGAGGAGGTGCTCCTTGGTCTGCGCGGCTCATCCATGCCTGTCATCAAAGGAAAAGGAGGGACAGTTTTCGGCCCCGCATACCATATCGCACACATGCTTGAAGAGATTGAAAACGGACGCGAAATTGTCTGTTCCCTTCCGATGAACGGAGCGTACGGAATCGACGGCTGTGCGCTTGGCATCCCCGCAAAAGTAACGAAAGACGGCGCAAAAATAAATGAATCCCTAAAACTTGACGACTGGGAATCAGAAAAACTCAGGTCCGCGGCAGAGTTTCTTACCGGACTCTGCCGGAGAGTCTAAATGGAAATCAGCGTAAATCAGGCAGAGTACTCAAACACTCCTGCAGGCCCTGTAGTTCATATCTTTGGAAGAGAAACAGACGGCACCCTTCATGAAGTGCTGATTACAGACTTTAAGCCGTATTTCTGGGTACGTGAATCCGAAGCAAAGCGTGAGCATCCTGACTGCATTACCGTCTCAGATGAACAGGCGGTATCCATTAAAGGAGAAAGGGTACGGAAACTCTACACGGATAAACCTACAGACGTCCGCGCGGTTCGTGAAAACTACCATCACTTTGAAGCAGACATTCCCTTTGCCTCCCGCTTTTTAATTGACGTGGGAATTACCGGAGGGATCTCATGTCCATACGATCTCTGCAGCTGTACCGAAGTGGCCCCGGCACACGTCCCCTCAAAGAGCAGAGTCTGCACCTGTGATATCGAATGCGAAATGAAAAACGGTTCATCTCCGGAAGGAAACCGGATCACAGCCATCACCTGCCATGATTCATTCAACGACAGATATACTACATTCCTCCTCAATGGAACGGTCCCGCTTCCGGAAAACCGCACGCCGCTTCCGAACGGATGCTTTGACACAGAGGTCCACACCATAACCGTCTGCGGTACGGAACGTGACCTGCTAAACGCGTTTATCGCATATCTGAAAGAGACAGACCCGGATATTCTTACCGGATGGAACTTCGTCGATTTCGATGCACCATACATCCTGAACCGGGCAAAACACCATAAAATCCCCATTGATGCCTTTGCACGGCTTCCGGGACAAACTGAGCGGAATGCGATGCGCGGGAGAGTCATCTTCGACCTGCTCGCTGCATACAAAAAGATGCAGGGGTCGCAGAAAGAGTCGTTCCGCCTTGATGCTGTTGCGCAGGATGAACTCGGAGAGCATAAACTTCCTCATGAAGAGTCATTTGACGACCTCTGGAAGTATCACCCGCTCCGGTTTGTCGAGTACAACTTTAAGGATGTGGAGCTCTGTGTTAAAATCAACCGGAAAATCAGTATCGTCGACTTCTTCCAGGAGGTTTCCCGGTATGTTGGCTGTCCGCTTGACAAAACACTGAACTCCTCGAACGTGGTAGATACCTTTGTTCTCAGAAAAGCTCACGGACGCTATGTTCTTCCCTCAAAAGGGATGGAAACGAAAGCACAGGAGTTTGAAGGAGCAACCGTGTTCTCCCCCTCCAGGGGAATCTGTGAAAATGTCATTGTGCTCGACTTAAAGTCCCTCTATCCAATGGCGATGATGACCTTAAACGCCTCCCAGGAAACAAAGTCTCCTGCCGGCGAAATTCATGCACCAAACGGCGTCAGATTTAATAAATCCCCCGACGGTCTTACAAGAATCATCATCGGAGAACTCTTAAACGAACGTGACAGCAAAAAGAAACTGAGAAACACCTTCCCCTACGGTTCGGAGGAGTATGAACTCTATGATATGCAGCAGAACGTCATCAAGGTCATTATGAACTCCTACTACGGGGTGTCAGGTTTTTCCCGGTTCCGGCTCTATGATGTGGAAATCGGTTCCGCCGTGACCTCTGTCGGACGCGCCATCATTGCCCATACGAAAAAGATTATCACAAGCCACGGCTACGAGGTCATTTACGGGGATACGGATTCATGTTTCGTTCAGCTGCCCCCGGTCTCCCGTGAAGAGACGATGGAGATTGCCCGTGCCCTCGAAAAGGAGTTAAACGAAAGCTACAGCGGATTTTCAAAGGAAACGCTCGGGGCGGATACAAACTACTTCTCGATTAAGTTTGAAAAGATTTACCGCCGCTTTTTCCAGGGAGGAATCAAAAAGCGTTATGCGGGACACCTCGTCTGGAAAGAGGGGCAGGATGTTGACAAAATCGATATCGCAGGCCTGGAGTCTAAGCGGTCCGACTCCTCGCAGATGACACGGGAAGCGCTCTCCACAATTCTCGAAATGATTTTAAAGGGCGGCGGAAAGCCCGCAGTAAAAGAGTATCTCTCGGGTGTACTGACCGATTTCCGCGCGGGCCGCTGCCCTCTGGAAAAAGCAGGCATCCCCGGAGGATTAAACAAAGCGCTGGATGATTATGATCATCTCGATGCTCATGGAAGGGGTGCGCGTTATGCAAATGAGTATTTCCACACGGATATCACCCGCGGAAGCAAACCAAAGCGGCTGTATATCAAAAACAGTTATGACCTGGAGCACTATCCGAAAACGGACGTCATCTGCTTTGAGTATCCCGAACAGATTCCGGAAGGAGTGTTTGAAATCGACTGGGAAACCATGTGCGAAAAAACGCTGAAGACACCAATTTCCCGTATCTTTGAAGCTCTCGGATGGGACTGGGATGAAATGGACCCGAAGGGTGTCAAAAAGACCACATTGGATATGTTTTTTTAAAAGATACAGCACTTCTCTTTTCCCCTCATTTTCCCTATATTATGATAACGTTCCGGATATTTTTGCCGGGATACAGATGTGTATATTATCCAAAAGACAATAATACTGTGCATAAAACACAATGCAAATCAGGTGAAATCATGTTAGACAAAAAAGTAGCCTAGCTCTTAAACCAGCAGATTAACAAGGAGTTCTACTCCGCATACCTCTACCTCGACATCGCAAACTATTACGAAAGCATGAACCTCGACGGTTTTGCAAACTGGTTCAGAATCCAGGCTCAGGAAGAACGTGACCATGCGATGCTGATGTATCAGTATCTCCACAACAACAACGCAAAAGTCACCCTGGACACCATCAGCAAACAGGATAAGGTGTTTTCGGACAAAGTATCTCCGCTCAAGGCAGCACTGGAGCACGAAATCTTTGTAACCTCTCTCATCAACAGAATCTATGCAGCAGCAGATGAGAAGAAGGACTTCAGGACGATGCAGTTCCTCGACTGGTTCGTAAAAGAACAGGGAGAAGAGGAGAAAAGTGCAATGGACTTAATTGCAAAGATGGAACTTTTCGGAGATGATGCAAAAAGCCTGTACCTGGTAAACTCTGAGCTTGGAGCCCGCACATACAATCCTCCGTCACTCGTATTATAATCAAAAACGCTGCAGAGAGATCTGCAGTTTCTTCTTTTAACAGCATCCACAGTTAAACAGGCAGTTTCTGCACCTGATAAAGACAGGGGTTCATACAGCTGGATTAAACAAAACCAGGCAGAACAAGTCCGCAAAAAAAAGGGGTTGAGGTTCAAAACGCTTATTCTTTGTTGAAGAATCCGCGCATGAACGGGTACATCTCCATCATCTGCTCGTTTGCAATCTGTTCGTACAGACGGTAGAGGATAGAGACGGTAAGCAGAAGTCCGGTACCTCCGACGAATCCGATAATACCAAGCATGTTGGCGAGGACCGAGAGAACACCGATGAACACTCCGCCGATGACAGTTACTCTTGGAATGTAACGGTCGAGGTAGCGTTCCAGAACCGCAGGGCTTCTCCGGTATCCCGGAATCTGCATTCCCGAGTTCTGAATCTGACGTGCGACATGTTTCGAATCAAGACCTGCAGTCTTAACCCAGAATATTGCGAAGAGCGCGCCGCCGAGCACCATCACAATGATATCAATGACGATTCTGATGATAACTTCCCATGGTGCATGACCTGCACCGGTGAAAGTAGGAAGCCACCACATCCAGTCCTGCGGCTGATTAATCGGTGCGATATACCACATAAGACCGTTCATCGGCGTTGAACCGTTGAACTCTCCAAGCACTTTGATACCGCATGATGAAAGAATCATACCAATCATCTGGACGTTTGCCTGCAGAACACGGACTAAGATCATCGGAAGAACACTTGCGTAAACAAGTTTTACCGGGAATCTGGAACGTGCACCGCGGACATTCGCATGTGCAAGCGGAATTTCAATTCTGGTTGACTCTACATAGACAATCAGGAAGAAGAGACCCACAGTAGTCACCAATGCCAACAGCTGGAGACCAAAGTAATCCATAAAGTTCTGTCCCGACCCGATTACCTGGAAGAGACGCGGGAAGAATCCTGACGCAAACCCGTCGGTTGAACCCGATGCCGACCAGTTGAAGAAACCGTTAATCAGTCCCTGAGCCACCCCTGCAACGATGAAGAGACCCACACCGGACCCGATACCCCATTTGGAAACCACCTCATCCATGAACATGATGAGAACACCTCCAAGACATATCTGGAGGAAGATGATGAACATAACAAGTCCGGAGTTTCCGCCAAAGAGGGCAGTAACACTCGGATCAGGGACCATCCACCCGGTAAGTACGTTCGGCAGGGCTTCTAAGATAATCATCACAAAGATGAGGAGCTTCTGCAAACCCATATAGAGAACCTGACCGCGCTGGTCAGATGTGTTAATCTTAATCAGATCAGCACCGCGGAGTAACTGCAGAACGATTGAAGCAGTGACGATCGGACCAATACCTAAATGAACAATAGTACCCTGGGCACCGGCAAGTAATGCACGGTAGTACTCAAAAAGGTCCACAGAGGTATCTGCAAGTCCGAACATTGGAATATTCGTCAATATGAAATAGACGAGCAGCACGACGGCAGTCCACATCAGTTTGTTCTTGAAGTGGACATGACCCTCCGGCGGCTTAACTGCTGGCATTCTTGACAGCAGAGGTTCCATCCGATCTAACACTTTTCCCATGAGTTGTACCTAAAATTTATTCTAAGGAGAGAGCCTGTCCGCCCTTCTCCTCAATTTTTGCGACTGCGCTGGCAGAAAATGCCTCAGCGGTGATGGCAATCTTGTGGGTTACCTGACCGCCGCCTAAGACTTTTTCAACCCCTATGCTTGCAGCATCAATCTTTACAGTGTCCCCTTCCTGGGAGGCGATACCTCTGGCAATCAGTTCGGGTACAAGCTGGTCTATATCTCCGATGTCCATGACATCCCAGGAGTATGACGTCTTGCAGACGAATCCGTGTTTACCTTCGGTTCTTCCGAGGAAGTAGAAACGGGTAAAGTTGTGGTCACGCCATCCGGCTGCTCCGCGGCCTCCGCGGTTTCCGGAACCACGGCGGTTTTTGTGGGTTCCTCCACCGCATGTGCGGGAACCCCGGAACTTTGAACGCTTATTTACTGGCATGTTAATTACCTCATCTTGATTAAGAGACTGTTAATCTCCGGGCCATAGTAACCAAGAGCTCCGCCCTGGTTAAATGTACGCTTTGTACTCTTATAACCTTTTCTTGGCGGGCGCATACGAAGGACCGGCTTTAACTCCGGAACATCCTTCATACGAATCTCACCGGAAACGATTGCTGCTGCGAGTTCTGCGATAGACGCATATTTGGTGACAGACTTCACATACTCGTCGGTAAGCGGCTTGTTTGCGGTGAGTCTTCCGCGGGTTTCAAGAATTGTCGCAAGGGTTTCTGCATCAATCTCACCAAATGCAACATAGTCCTTAACCTTTCTGACCATTCCGAGGTATTCGGGGGTTTCTGGAACTAAGACACAGTGGTTGATGTGGTGAAGACGGAGCATCTTTAAGGTTTCCTTGATTTCACGGCGGGTATTTACAATACCTCTGACCTGAACTAATGCGTACATTACTGCTTCCCTCCTACACGGATAAGATTTGTTTCACGAAGCGCATTGAAGGTTGCCTTTGCGAAGTTAAGAGTGGTTCTAGTCTGACCGCTGGTGGTGACCCACACATCCTGGATTCCTGCAAGAGCAAGAACCTTCTTGCCGACATCTCCGGTCACAAGACCGATTCCCTTCGGGGCCGGCTTTAAGGTAACCGTGACGGAACCTGCTTTTCCGGAAACCTGCCATGGAACAGAGTGCTTCTGTCCGCAGCCGCATTCCCAGGAACCGCAGCCTCTCTTGACTTTGACAATAGAGAGTTTTGCGGCGGTGATTGCCTTCTTAATCGCAGTTCCGACCTGAACATCTCTACCCTGACCAAAACCGATGTATCCGTTCTTGTTGCCGATTACAACGACAGCTCTGAACTTAATACGGCGTCCGGAGTCAGTCATACGCTGCATCATATCAATGCAGAGAACTTCATCAGCAAGATCGGGGAGCATTGCATCAACAATGCCTTCCTCTTTGATTGGGTATCCGGAGGCAAGAACTTCATCGAAGTTTGCAAACTCTCCGGCTAAGACCTTCTTTCCAAGACCGGTTACCGGAACCCATGCTTCCTCTTGTTCGTAAGCCATATTACTTCAGCTCCTTCATGATTGCTGCTTTAACAGCCTCAACATTTGCTGCTAAATCCTTGCTGTTCTCGTCGTATTCGGCAATAGTCTTGCCGCTGCAGCGGTCATCGTCCGGGAGAATTTCTTCTCCGACAGGAACGTCGAATCCTGCTTCAACTGCTCCTTTAACTGCTGCAAACACACGTGCTCCTGCAGAGGCAACCTGCAGACCAATATCTGCAATAGCCTCTTCGTATCCCGCATTCTTTGCACGGACTGCAAAGAGCAGGCCGGAGAGGTATGCGGCAGGGGTGTTTCCAAGGTATCCCTTGTATCCGTAGTTTACCAGGTCTTTACTGTTGACCTGAACTAAGGTGTAATCGCCTTCCATCGCTGCAGCAACAAGCTGAATGATGATGTGGCGGTTGGTCTTTCTGATGACCATGCGGTTTTTGCCGGAGACAATTAAACGCTGGCGCTGGTAGTAGTCAGTTTTGCCTTCCCGGCGTCTTCTGAACTGAACGAAATATCTTCCATTAACTGCCATGTTTAGTTCCTCCGTGAGGTGACAAGCTCAATCTGAGTCTTTAAGTGAGCAACGTTACGGAACTGACCGCCTGCTGCTCTTCTGTAGAGTCTGCGGTACTCAGTAGGAGTGATAGCTCCTGCATCACGCTGGGTGCGAAGTTCGCGGCGCTGTGCACGAATCTTTTTAACCCACTGTTCCTTTGACGGTGTGCGTGCTCCTTTTGCTCCGCTTCTCTTACCCTGGCCCTTTCCGTGACCGTAAGAGCGCTTTGCAGTCCGTGCACGGACACGTCCACGGGATATTCCTTTCTTCTGGTGAGTGGAGATTGCTCCGGACTCAATCAGACCGCGGATATCCTCACGGGACATTGCACTCTGAACATCAGCGAGTTTTTCGGGGTCAATCCAGACACGGTTTTCACCGCAGTCTAAGATTTTTGCTGCGAGTTTGCGCTGTGCAGAAAGATTACTCATCCTTCTTCACCCCCTTTCTTGCCTTCTTTGCCGCTTTCGGGGCTTCGGTCTTTGCCTCTTCAGCGGCTGCCTCTTCAGTCTTCGGTGCTTCAACGGCAGGTGCTGCTGCAGGGGCTGCAACCTTTGCTACCTTCGGTTTCTGCACTTTGACGTTTAAGACCTTGATTCCGAGTTCTGCTGCCTTTGCCTGAATAGCATTGCGCTTTGCAAAACCAACAGAAGCTCCGATACGGACTGCTGTTGTTGCGGGATCAATGTTTTCAAGTTCTGCAACGGTGAATACTCTCTCCTCGCGGTATCCGCTCGGGTGGAACCCGCGGACTGCCTTCGGGGAACCAAATCCTGCCTCCGGGTGTTCGCCTTTTGCCAGGTAGTCCTTTCTCTGCTTGGAGTGAAGTCCCATCGGTGCTCTCCAGGAGTCCTTTAAGGTAACCTTGGAGTGGAGGCACTGACGGTTAAATGTTGCCTTCTTTGCCGTTCTGGCTCTCAGAAGTCTCTTAATTTCAGATGCCATGTTAGTTACCTCTGCTGGTGATGTAAATACCATCCTGGAAAACACGCGGGTCTCTGTTTCTGACCTTGCATGCCTGTTCAATGTTTGCTGCAGTATTTCCGACATCCTCACGGCTGATTCCGGTTAAGATAACCTCATCACCCTGGATTTTGACTTTGACGCCGTCGGAGATAAGTGCATAACGTGCCTGTTTTTCGCCGAGGAAGTTTGCGATTTCAACTCTGTTTCCGGCAACCTTTGCCTGAATAGGGAAGTGGTTGAAGACAATCTTCATGTGGTACTCGTATCCTTCAGTAACACCCTTGCTCATAACGTGCAGGAGTGCCTTGTAGGTTCCGACTAATGCAAGAACACTGCGTCTGGTAGACTCGGTTGCGATGGTGACCTCACCGTTTTCCACTGTGAAGGCAATCATCGGGTGGTACATTCTGCGGACAAGTTCGCCCTTGGAACCTTTGACGACGAAGTTGTCACCGTCGCGGGTAATTGTCACTCCTGCCGGAATGGTAAATGTTTCATGGTGCATTTTTCCAACTCCTTAGAAGATATAGGCTAAGAGTTCTCCGCCAATGCCGAGTTTACGAGCCTGTTTGTGGGACATGACACCCTTGGAGGTTGTCAGAATGATAATTCCGAATCCCTTACCCGGAAGGTATCTTGTTTCCCAGGACTCGAGGTCCTCGACTTTCACTGAGAAACGCGGGGTAATAACACCGCATTTGTTGATTGCACCGGATAAGACAATATCGTACTGACCGCCTCTTCCGTCTTCAATCTTGGTGAACTCAGTGATGTATTCATATTCCTGCATAACTTTAAGCATATCTCCAAAGAGACGGCTTGCCGGCTCAACGGTCACTTTAAGTTTACCGGTGTCGCCGGCATTCTTAATGGCGCTCATTGCGTCTGCGATTGGATTCTGTTGTGTCATTTTCCATCGTCTCCTTAGTTCATCTTCTTAAAGCCCATGGTGGGTGCCCATTCGCGGAAGCACTGACGACAGAGGTAAATGCCGTATCTGCGCACAAGTCCCTGCTTGCGTCCGCAAAGCTGACACACGTTTGCACCGCGGCCAAACTTTTTCTGCTGGACTTTGCCGTTGTCTTTTGCTGCCATTTTACTCCACCTCAATGCCGTAGGTTTCTGTTACGAACTTCATTGACTCTTCGCGGGTCACGTGAAGTTTCGTGTTGAACTTCTTCTGCTGAATCTTTCTGCGTGCGGTTCTTGTCCCTTTCTTTTCGACAACAACCATGATATCCATACCGTAGATACCAATCTTCGGATCATATGCCTGACCCGGGAAGTCGGTGTGTTCTTCGATACCGAATGCGAAGTTTCCGGTTGCATCAAACTGACGCTGGTGTAAGACGTGCTCGATAGAGTAGGTCTTCAGAGCCATAGTGAGGAAGTTCTGTGCCTTCTCACCGCGAAGAGTTACTTTGCAGCCAATCGGCTGACCGCGGCGGATACCGAATGCAGGAAGTGTGTTCTTTGCATACGAACGAAGCGGCTTGGAGCCTTCAGTCAGGGCAGACATGATGTTTTCGGCATTTACCAGGCGTTCACCTGCTTCGCCGACACCCATGTGCACAACAACTTTTGCAACATAGGGAGTCTTCATGTCAGTCATGCTTCAACACCCCAGTT
>JAGHSU010000104.1 GCA_018065685.1 Candidatus Methanocorpusculum equi
ATGAAGATTCCAAGGAGAAACAGTGGTGCGAAACCCCACAGGGAAAAATCAGTATTCTGAAATCCGGTGGAGGTAAGTGAACTTCCTGCCATGAAGACCCCTTCACGCAGTGCATCCCCGACAGCAAGACCTGAGTTTATCACCAAATCGAATACAAGGACCGCAGATACAATGACAAAGAGAGCAAACATGACCTGCAGCACGCGGTCGTGGAGCATCTCCTTTAAAGAACGCCTGGAGAAGGATAAATAGTACAGTCTGAATGGAATTGCCCCTAAAAACATAATCGGAATCAGCACAATCTCGAGAGCGATATTCTGATAGTGTGCAATACCATCGGTATACAGTGTCATACCCCCTGTAGATATCGTACAGAATGCCAGATTTATCGAATCCCATACTCCGACACCGGTTAAAAGGATTGCTACGACTGCAATCACCGTAAGAATGGCATAAATCCTCAGCATATGGAGGGCGGTTGCCGTAGCACTTGGAAGAAATGCGTCCTGCTTTCTTTCCGAGCGGTAGAGTCCACGGGAAAATCCTGCTCTGGATGCTACGGTGAGTGCGAAAACGACGATACCAAGAGCTCCTATCCACTGCATAAGAGACCGCCAGAACAAAAGTGCATGCGGCCACTGCTCTATCTTTTCCACAACCGAAAAACCGGTGCTCGTCCATGCAGACATCGACTCAAAAACTGCATCCGTAAAGGAAATGTCAGCAAACAAAAAAGGAAGAGCGCCGCAGAGAGCAACAAAACCCCACAAAAGGGCGGTTACGGCAACCGCAGTTTTCGGGGTTGGTTTTACCCCGTTTTGCGGAAGCAGTCTGAGCGTAAGTCCTGCCGCGCAGAGAGGGACTGTTGCGGTAAGAATCGGGACAATCGTATCCCATTCCTGATAAATGCAGCTGACAGCGACTGCGGTAAGAGAGATGAGGCCGATAAATATTAGCCCCATCCCTAAGTCTTTTCCCAGTGCCGGAAGTTGCTTAATCAGTTCCATGGGCGATTTTAGATCTGTTTATTTTATCTATGGCTGTTTTTCATCCATCTGCTGAAGACAGCCTAAGGTAAGATTTACTGCATCAAGCACATCTTCCTGTGCCAGAGCATACTCACGCATTGCGGAGTAGAGCATATACATAATATCATACCCGTAGAATTCAAGTGCATCCTCCGGAGAAAGCGGCGAGGTATAGGTGTCTATAATGAACCCGTCGTCGGAAAACATCAGCTCAAAGAGATTTCCTGCCTGTGACAGGACGCAGAACTGCTGTGAGACCTTCTTTGCGGGATTGTCCGGGCGGTACTCAAGCATCTCTGCGGGTTTTCCCAGAAGAATCATCTTGTCCGGGAAGTAGACCTGGTCATATAAGTCACCGTTCTGGTCTTTTTTCGCCCGCTGAATAAACTCCTGCCCGATTTCCGATACAATGGACCCTACCGCATCCTGCATCAGGATAAGAAGCTTTACATCATTTTCCTTTACTTTACCGACTGCTTTTTTCTTTTTCTCCTTTGTCTCGGAGATCAGCTCGCACAGTCTCTCAAATCCTTTTTCAACAACTTCATCCATGTGTATCACGTATCCTTCTTTCGTAATTAAAAAAGACCGGGTTTCCGGTTACAGGTATTTGTGGGCACGAAGCCAGTCCACCTGCGGACCGGTGTAGCGGTAGACAATATCGCATTTGTCATCCTGGAAGTCCCACGGAATGACAATAAGAATATCTCCTTCACGAATCCATATCCGTTTCTTGATTTTTCCCTTGATTCTGCCAAGGCGTGTCACCCCGTCAGAACAGCGCACACGTATGTGATTTGAACCAAGCATAAGTTCTGCCTGTGCAAACTGCTCTTTGTCATGTCTGTTCGGCAGTTTTACTCGAATGATGCTGCCGTCTTCGGCAACATCCTGATTGCTGTTTTCAATTGCTCCCAAGTAATATCACTCTGCAGTATCTATATTAGTTTTATTCTTAGATAAATTGTTGTTCAGATGCCGGATGGGGATTTTTGCTTCCCGGAGTGACTGTGACTCCTGTATTTTTTGAAATATCTCCATAAAATTCAACAGTTTATCTTATTCATCACTATCAGGATTGTTTTTATTCAGTCACCGGAGCCGTTTCAGGAGGCCCGTGGTGTCAAATCCTTTGCAGCTGTATTTTCCCCCGGGTCGTGTATCCGCGTGCCTTCGCGATTTTCCTGATTGATGTATCGCAGCTTCCGTATTTCCTTCCGCAGGTATATCGGAAAAAGATAGGAAAAAGACCTTCTATCCTGCGGGGGCCGCAAGCAATCCATTATTAACC
>JAGHSU010000002.1 GCA_018065685.1 Candidatus Methanocorpusculum equi
CGGCAGCTCCGCAGCAGAGCGGGGCAAAGCAGGGGGCATCTCTTAGTGATGATGAGATTCTTTCGCTTGTCCGCTCGCTCTACGAGGGAAAAGCAGCCGGAAAAGCGAAGGTCATCAGTGCACTGACCGGGAAAGGATTTACCAGAGAGGAGGCGGAGTCCCGCATCAGAACCCTTATGGGACAGGGAGACCTGTATGCGCCGCGTCCGGACATTCTCAAGGTATTATAGGATTACGGGTATTACAGATGGAGCCGCTTTTCTGTCCGGAAGGTCCTGCAGTTCTTATTGAACGAAGCCTCCGCGTCCTTGTCATCGCAGACCCCCACTTCGGAGTCGAAGCGGACCTTCACAGAAAAGGACTTCACTTTGAGAGCAGAAGCCGCCTGCGCCTTGAACGGCTCGTATCGATAATTGATAAGACAGACCCCGATTGTCTGGTGGTCTTAGGCGACTTAAAGCACATGATTCCGTATGTGACACGGCAGGAAAAGGTTGAGATGCCGCAGATTCTGCGCGAGATCAGAAGAAAAACCGAGTTCCGCTTAGCTCCCGGAAACCATGACACAGGTCTTGACATCTATCTGAAAGAAGGCGAACTGCTCCCCGCGACAGGTGCTGTCATCGACGGGACCGGGTACTTTCACGGGCACACGATTCCCGATGAGTCGCTTTTCGGACACCTGATTGTCTGCGGACATCACCATCCGGTGGTAAACATCTATGATGAAGTGGGGTGTGCGCTCCGGGGGACTCCGGGGTATCTTTTATCCGAGCTGGACATCTCGCACTGGACAAAAAAAGACCCTGCATCATTCAGTGACCCGACACGGGTTCTTCTGGTGCCCGCTTTTTATGAGTTTGCCGGGGGAATGGATGTCCGGATTATTCCGGGGAACCGCATCTCACCTGTTGCAGGTGCAATCAAAACAGAGACCGCGGAGGTTTTCTTAAAAGACGGCACCTATGTCGGACGGTTTGATGAACTGCTCCCGGACCCTGCGGAGGATGCATGACGAAAGATACGGCGGCAGATATGGGGGCGAATACGATAGCAGATTCTGCCGCAAAAAAAGCCGCAGAGGAGCTTTCGGGGATTCTCCACCCGAAGCTTCGCGAGGTGCTTGAAAAGCGCGGCTTTGATGAGTTTTCCGAGATTCAGCTTTGGGCCGTGCCGGAGCTCATCCGCGGAATCAACGCAATTCTGATTGCACCCACGGGGACCGGAAAAACGGAAAGTGCGCTTCTTCCAATCTTTCATAACATGCTCACCTCGGGCCCCCGCGTCGGGTTTACGGCGCTTTATATCACGCCTCTCCGGTCGCTGAACCGTGACGTGATGAACCGGCTTTCCTGGTGGGGGCATGAGCTGGGGCTTCGGATTGCGGTACGGCACGGAGATACGACAGACTCCGAGCGGCGGAGTCAGGCACTTCATCCGCCTGATCTTTTAATCACGACACCTGAAAGTCTGCAGGCGATGATGACCGGAAAAGTTTTGCGAAAGCATCTGCAGGGGGTGCGCTATGTGGTAGTCGATGAAATCCACGAACTTGCCGGAAGCAAACGCGGAGCGCAGCTTTCGGTCGCATTAGAGCGTCTCCGGCGGATTTCAGGCGACTTCCAGCGGATTGGAATCTCTGCAACCGTCGGAAATCCCGAAACCGTCGGGCGGTTCCTTTCAGGAAAGGTGCCCTGCAAAATCGTGCAGGTGCCGGTCTCCAAGACCCTTGACCTCTCGGTGAAGTTTGCAGGGGAGAGTTTCTCCCGCCAGGTGGAACTCATTAAGCGCTGCATCGACACCCACACCTCAACACTGATTTTTACCAACACCAGAAGTGTTGCGGAGGCAATCGGAAACGAGCTTCGAAGCAGCGGGCGGGAGGACATTGATGTGCACCACGGCTCGCTTTCGCGGGAAGTGAGAGTCGATGCGGAAGACCGGTTCCGTGCCGGTCAGACGAAGGGAATGGTCTGTACCAGTTCGATGGAGCTTGGAATCGATATCGGACAGATTGACCATGTGGTGCAGTTCAACTCCCCCCGTGAGGTAGCCCGTCTGATTCAGCGCACAGGCCGTGCAGGTCATCAGATTCACGGGCAGTCCCGCGGAATTATTCTTGCCGGAGGATTCGATGATATCCTGGAGTCGATGGTCATTGTCCGTCTCGCGATGGCCGGAAAACCCGAGGATGTGCGGCTTCATGTCAATGCCGCAGATGTCATTGCAAACCAGATTGCAGCGCTCGCGGTTGAACGCGGAGAAGTGGAGATTGAGGAGATTGAGGACATCTTCTCTCACTGCACCTGCTTTGAGGATGCAGGTCCTCTCATCCGCACCGTCATCTCGCAGATGGAAAAGCATTTCCTCATCAGAACCGAGGATGACAAGGTGATAACGAAGGCCCGCGCCCGCAGGTATCTGATGACGAATCTTTCGATGATTGCAGATGAGAAAAAGTTCCGCGTCGTTGATGTGGTGACAAGAAAACCTGTGGGAACACTCGATGAGTCGTTTGTTATCAGCTGGATATCGCCGGGGGCTGTCTTTGTCGCCCGCGGCCAGGTCTGGAGAGTTCTCGAAATCGAGGACGGGGTAATTCTTTGTGAGCCTGCAAAGAATGCCAAAGGGGAGCTTCCGACCTGGGAGGGAGAGCAGATTCCGGTACCGCTTACGGTGGCCCTTGAAGCAGGAAAACTCCGGCGCCTGAAGGATTTTTCCTTGTACCGTTCGGATGCAGAGTCGGTCCGGTTCGCGGAAAAAATCCTCTCCGTGATGGTCAAAAACCGCACCGTTACCGCTACTGATAAGCTCATTGTACTTGAGGATGCGGATGAGGGTGTTGTCGTCAATCTCTGTGCGGGACATAAAGTAAATGAGGCGCTCGGGCGGGTGATCTCGATTCTTTTATCCGCACGGTACGGCTCATCAGTCGGGATTGAGACCAATGCCTACCGGATTTTTCTGCGTCTTCCCTCAAACCTTTCCGCAGAGGATGTGGAAGAGACCATCCTCTCCCTCGAGCCGGAGCATGTTGAAGGAATCTTAAAGCTTGCTTTGAAGAAGACCTCGCT
>JAGHSU010000029.1 GCA_018065685.1 Candidatus Methanocorpusculum equi
ATGATGTACCGCACAGGCGGCACAGGGCGTCATCGAACGAAACAGTATGATACTGCTGATATGAGTCTATGGTAATCTTCAGGGACATCGGGTCTGTCGCATAATAAGACCCTGTCTCCGGATTTGAGGAGCAGATGAGCACCGCATTCTTTGAATTGGTGGACGCGGGAAGAAGCAGCGCCTCCCCTGAAAAGAGTGCCCCTCCTTTGTATGTGTACACCCCCTGCCCGTTTTTGTGACAGGAGATGGAAAGGAGAGGGACCGGCACCGTCTTATCGCCTGCGGTGAATACGAAGGTTTCAGCTCCTGTATCCAGTCTGCAGGATGATACGTGGTCGGCTGAAAGGGAGAACAGAACCGGCAGGGAGATGGGTACTGAGGGGGAGAATTGAGCATCTGCTCTATTCTCTCTATCTCCCGCGCTGTTCAGCCAGAGGAGGTCGATGCTGCTTTTAAGGCCTGCAAACTCTTTTTCAAGCAGCACCCGGTGGTCCTGTTCCTCCTGCGCCTGATGTGCCGGAAGGTAGACTGCAAACGCCGCAGCAGAGACACCTATGACGATTCTGATGATTAAAATAAGCGATACCGCCTCGGAGATGCCGGAATCCTTTATTCTGAATCTGCCCTTCATATCAGGAGAATCTCCGTCCGGGTGCCGTCCGGAAACTCCGCGGTAACGGATGCCGGGGAGCTGATACTCTCCTTTGGAAGATACACGGTGCATCCGCCGTCTCCGTTTACCGGGGAATAGACGGATTCGCCGTCTGCTGTTGAGATGATGATATGTTCAATCCCGTACCAGTCGGGAATTGAGAGAATACCGGTATCTCCGGAGATTGTCAGTTTCGCAGGAATATCCGGGGCCGCATCGGGAAGGCCCGCGGTGGAGACTGCAAACACTATGACTCCTCCGAGCAGCACAGTTATACCTATGAGAAGAACCACCGCAGCGGTTGTTGAGACACCGTCGTCTTTTCTCATGCCTTACATTTCAATTTTTTCCGAGCAGAACCTGCCGACTTCATCGACGAACCGCTCGGGATAGTTCATCACATCCAGAGTGTCCGAGGTCCCGACCATTTCATACAGCGACCTTCCGGGAAGGAGCCCGAGTTCGGGAATGGCAGACGGGAGGAGGGTGTGAATCGGGATGGGTTTTCCATAACAGGGATTCGGAATCCACCCCTCGTTTTTCATGTAATAGTAGGCTGCCCCATGCATCTCGTTGATTTCTCCGTACTCGCTCTGGAAATCGGTTGAGACCAGATTTGCCATGACAAGGTCCGTGCGTCCCGGGTTGATTGTCACATGCCCGTATCCGGAGGGGATTAAGACAACGTCTCCTTTACGCGCGGCAACGACAATCACTTCCGTGTGGTCGCGTTTCTGGAGAAGATAGTAGGCATAGCCCTCTAAGACTTCGTACACCTCAGGAAATGAGACTCCTGCACTGTTTAACGGATGATAATGTCCTTTGGTTTTTGTGTACTCTCCGTTTATGATGCCTGCAGGAATTTTTGTAATATCGTAGCGTAAATGGTGGCGCATGAGCCATTCATGGTCTCCGTGTGTTTTATAGAGGTCACGGTACATGAAATAGAGGGGGGCATCCGGATGCAATCCCGAGGGGCGGACTGCCAGAACGTTTTCCATATCTGCGGCAGTTCTCACGGAGGGGTCGGGAAGCGCTGCTCCCCAGATTTTATTCATAATTATTATTTCTCCCTGCAGATATAAATGGTTGCCATTTCCTCCTATGTTCTTCCGTACAGTTTCATTCAATAAGATAAAATAATGCGGCGTTCAATTAATATACACATGTTGAATGATGCGGCGTTAATCTTTGAAGGGGGAGGTATGCGGGGGGCGTACACTGCAGGGGTTATTGATGCCTTAATTGAAAACGATATGGAGTTTACCTCCTGCTACGGTGTATCATCCGGTGCCTGCCATGCGACGACGTATCTTTCAAAACAGTTCGGGCGCGCCCGCAGAATTATTGTGGACTACGCAAAGGACAAACGTTATTTCAGTTTCAACAGTCTGTTAAAGACCGGGAATATGTTCGGGATTGAGTTCATCTTCAAGACACTGACGCATGAACTCGACCTGTATGATTTTGAAACGGCTAAAAATAACCCGGCAAAGTTCTATGTGGGAGTAATCAATATCAAAACCGCGGAGTCAGAGTACCTTCAGATAAAGGATGTGGATGCCGAGTACAAAAAACTCGCGGCAACCATGGCTCTCCCCATTATTTCCCGCCCGGTTAAAATCGACGGGAAAAAGTATCTCGACGGGGGAATCGTTGACTCGCTGCCGCTTGAGCGGTCAATCTATGACGGGAACAAAAAGACCGTCATGGTTTTGACGCAGGATGTGACATACCGGAAAAAGTTCAATTTCCTGACGCCGTTTTTCTTCATCTGGTATCTGTTCCACCCGAAGCTTGTGATGCGCATCGGGACCCGCCATATCAGATACAACAAGGCCCTTGAAATTATCGCAGAGCATGAGAAAACCGGGGATGTGTTTGTGATTCGTCCGAAAAAGCCGGTTAACATCAAACGGCTTGAGGTCAATAAGGAAAAGATTGAGGCGCTGTATCAGGACGGTTACCGTGACGGAATCGAGCTGATGCCAAAACTTAAGGCCTATCTCGCCTCCGAATAACTTTTTTATGCCAAATGTCTTTCAGTCGGATTATCTGATGCGCGGGGTCCGCTGGGGCGGACACGCGGAGATTCCTGATATCGCAGAGGGTGCGATCGTTCTTGAAACCGGATGCGGAAACGGGAAAACTCTGCATGCCCTTTTGTCCTCGGGCATCTCCGCTTTCTGGATTGACATCTCAAAGGAGGCGGTGCGGCTTTCAGGGTGCCGGGATGCGGCAGCAGCTGATGTCTGCCATCTTCCGTTCAAGGACGAATCCTTTGATGCGGTCTTCTGCCGCCATGTCTTAGGGCATCTCACATCTTCCGCACGGGGTACTGCGGCAGATGAACTCATGCGCGTTGTGCGTCCCGGAGGATGCATTTATGTCTCGGTCTTTGGAACAGATGATTTCCGGTTCGGGAAGGGGACTCTTACGGAACCTGATTCATTCCTGCGCGGGGATGGGATTATGACGCATTATTTTACCGCGGATGAGCTCTCCCGGTACTTTTCGGGGCTGCGGTATCTTCCGTCCGCGAAAAACGCTGGTCTCTTCGCGTGCGGGGGGAAGAATACCCCAGATGCGAGATAGAAGGGGTGTTTCTCAGATAGCCGGTCCTCCGGATATTCCTTTCTGTGAACATTCCGGGTTTTTCGAAGAAAAAAAAGATGAGTTGAGAGGGGGAAGGGGGCAGACATGTGCTGTCTGCCTGAAGTGCAAAATGGAATTATTACTATGAGGCAATGGTTTGAGGCAATGGCTGCTGAACACTGTTTTTTGTATCTCCCTCCTGTTTTTACACCGATGCCTGCGGAGCGGCGGTTATTCGTGTCGGGAAATACAGCGGCTGCCTTGCATCGCGGAAGTTGAACTTTTCAATAACCAACCCCTCCTCTTTTAGTCTGCGGAGGGCGTACCGGACGGTTCTCGGTGCGAGACCTGTTCCGTTTACCAGGTCTTTGTGCGTCTGGATTCCGGTTCTTTCAATCATCTGCAGAACACTGCTGCAGGATTTTGGCATTGATTTTACTACCATGAATAATAATCGACTTGTAAATATAAATAGGTATCTCTTTTGACACTTGTATCTTCGAACTAATATTAAAATATTCGATGATATGTTCGTATGTTATAAAACATAATGAGAGTGTTTCCCGGATTTTTGCATATTGGTACCCAAAATAAAAATTAAACTCATTAACGGGTCATTTTGGCTTTCATCTGCCCCGGATAAAAGATGCTCTGCGGGAGTTTTGGCAGTGTGCCTGGTATAAACGCGCGGGGGTGGAGAGAGGTTTATGGGGTTGAAAGGGGAAGTATTCTTTATGTTTAAATGACAGATATATTCTCATGCTTGGGAAAACCGAACGGAAAGCGGCAGGTATTCTGGCTGCAGTTGTCATAATTCTGGTACTGTTCTATCTCGGTTCGGTCTTTCTGTTCCCGAATCTTGGAATCACCCCCTATCATGATGATGTGCCGGACGGTTCAAAGGTTGTGTTTGAAGGAGATATCATCTCTTCAAAGATAACCTCTTCCGGAGGGCATGTTCTCATGGATGTCTCCGGTGTTTCAGTCTTTGTGGAAAACGGCGCGGAGCAGATCTTCTGGAAAGCCGGGGATAAAATCCGTGTTCTTGGAACGGTGCAGACATACGGGGGAAAAAGGAGATTACAACATCCCCGCAGGATATTACGCTCTGTTAGTCCGCGCTCTGTTAGTCTCCGTTCTGTTACTTCACCCCTGTTCGTTTTTTGCGGATTTGAGAGAACAGCAGTGTCTCTTTTCATCCCGCGGATGGAATCTGCAATCCTTAACTACTCCGACGTCCCACAGATAAGTATGAACTGCCCGAAACCCGGGGATACCGCTGATGTCCTGGAACTGCTTCTCCTGCGGCAGACAGAGCATATCAGTGTTTTTCTCTATATGGATGCCGAGATTGCAAAACATGAGCGCGTGGAAGACGGTCTGAAAAAATACCGTCTTATTGACCCTGATTTTCGTCCGATGCTTGAGATTGATGACTGGTTTAAACAGATGAGAAAACAGATGAAGCAGATTGCAGGATCCGGTGCAGACCTTGAAGAGATGCTGAAAGCAGAACCTATTTGCGCAGAGGTTCTCGAAGCGGGGGAGCTTCAGACGCCTGCCGGTACCCGACCGTATCTGAAGTGTCTTCTCCCCTATCTTGATGAGATGGAGGAGATGGAGGTCAGAAACGCTTCTGATTTCAGGCAGAAGTAGATCAGGATAGGGAAATATTCTTTTTTTACGATGAAGGGAGACACACATCCCGGAATCCGCGGCATTCGCCCTCTTTTTTCAGCCTCTGGAAATATGCGAATGTATTTATAGAACATCTGTACAATTAAGAATGAGAGCAATGTCATCGGACCGTCTGCTTCAAAACATCGTGAGCATCCTCCTTATGTCAGGGTATAATGTTTCGGAGCGCTGTGAAATCAGGCCGCGGAGTTTTGATCTGATGGCATCAAACGGCGAAAATCTCATTGCAATCAAGGTCGTATCGCAGATTGACAGCATCAGGGAGGATGTTGCCTGGGACCTTGATAAAATTGCCCGTCATCTCCATGCAGTCCCGCTCATCATCGGCGAGCGCGCCCGCGACCTTCCGCTGGAACGCGGCGCAATTTACCTGTGGTACGGGATTTATGCGGTCTCTGCCTCGACTCTCTACGATTATCTGGCAGACGGGGAGCTTCCGCTTGTGTATGCGTCCCACGGCGGGATGTATGTAAATATTGATGCAGACCGTCTGCGGGAGCTTCGCGAAGGGATGGAGATGTCTCTGGGAGACCTTGCAAACGCGCTCGGGGTATCAAGGCGCACCGTGAGTAAATATGAAAACGGGATGGGGACAACACTTGATATGGCTCTCCGGCTTGAAGAGTTTTTTAATGATGATATTGTAAAGCCGATTGACCTTTTAACCTACACCCCGGCAGCAGAGGAGCAGGTGCCCGCATCTCTTCCTTCGGCGCACACGGCAGGGGAAGCCGCGGAAAAGCCCGAGGACCATCTGCGTCTGATGGGCATCAATGTCCATGAGTTTAAGCGGTCCCCCTTCCATGCGGTATCGGTTTTTGAAAACGAAACAATCCTGACCTGTTACGGCTCTCCGCAGAAGACCGTCGAGCGTGCGGAGTTTGTAAGCAGTATTTCACAGATTTCAGGGACCCATTCACTGTGTGTTGTAACAGATTACGGAAAGGAAAAGAAGATTGGAAAGACCGTTGTTATCGGGGATAAGCGGCTCAAGGATCTGGCAGACGGCGAGGAGCTGTTAGAGATTGTGATGAACGAGAAGAGGTGACGGGAAAAAGAGGAAAGGATCCGGAAAAAATCTATATGAGGTTCCTCTTTTTATCTTATCCGGTGCTTCTCGTATAAACTGCGATATTCAGCGAACCGTAGGCACCGTCTCTTGTGAAGTAGAACCGAATCCAGTTCCAGACGGCTCCTATGCCGGATCCGCCTGTTCCAATCGCATCAAACCAGTAGTGCAGCCGCTGGAATCGTTTATCATATCCTTTCAGCGAGTCATACGATTCAAGATCATGGGCAATCAGCACATCATATTTACCTGATTCGGCAGTGCCCCTGGGCACGAGCGCTCCGAAATTTGTTATCTTGGAACTCCATACATCGCGCAGATACCACAAAAGGGGCCATGCTGCCCCGTCATAGAGAATCGCCACCTTATCTGCTTTGTCTATTTCTGAAAGCAGGGGGCGGAGTTCCTCGGAGTTCTGCACCTGAACAATGGGGCCGCAGATATCATCCGGATTATACACAGTGGCCCCCATCACGGTGCAGAGACAGACAATTGCCGCAATAGCGACAATAATCTGTACAAGACCCTTTTTCACCATCGTAAGCCCGAATGCGGCAACAATGATCATCGGAAGCAGCTGATGGAGAGACAGCCACGGGACCTTCTCACCGAGGTATGCGTAAGTAATCAGCGAGATAATCAGCCAGAAGATGGCAAAGAAGATGAACTCCTCTTCGCGGTTTACCGGCTTTGCCTCGGCGGGTCTTCTGAAGATGCCGCACAGTTTCTGCATGAATGGACTGCCCTGTGCTTTTCTCTCTGCTTTTTCTTTTGCCGCTTTCAGACGCTCTTCAGCTGTCTTTTTCGGACAGAAGAATCTGAATATGCCCCAGATTGCAAGCAGCAGAATCGGTATCTCATAGAGGATGAAGAGCCCGAAGTAATACACTGCAGGGCCTCCAAGGCGCTGCTCGGCATGGGCCTCTGCCCAGTGGGAGAGCGCCATCGGTCCTGCACTGAGCGCCATCTCCGGATGTGCCCAGAATGACGTGTACATGGTAAAGACGATGGCAAAAAATACCACGACCGCTGCAAGCAGATGTACCCCCCAGTTCTTCGGAAGGGTGAACTTCTTTGACCAGAGCAGATAGAGGAAGAAGACTGCAAACGTTACAATGATGATTGGCATGTTCTCCTTGCTGCAGACACCAAATGCAGCAGCAATCCCTGCAAGAACCAGCCAGTACCACTTCTTCTTCGTCATCCATGCAAGCATCGCGGCAATTAAGAGAAGGGAGAAGAAAATAATGAAGATATCATTTCGCAGGAACCGGGTGAAGTAGACCATCATCGGGGAGACTGCAATGAAGAGGGATGCAATACAGACAACCTTTCCGTTTAAAAACCGCATGCGGTAAATCCAGTAGAGGAGAGGAATCAGCGCACATCCGAATACGTAGGGGAGAATTCTTCCGACAAGGTCCGAGTCTCCGAAGAGTGAAAACATCGCAGATGTTATGTAATAGAGGAACGGCCCGTGGTATGTCGGGTCATACATGTACTCTCCTGTCGTCATGAGCTGGTAAGAGTACCATGCATGAATTGCCTCATCATGGTGGAAGAGCTTTAAGTCAAGGCAGGAGAAGCGTATCGCTATCGCAAGAAGAAGGATTGCGAGCAGTACGTACTCTACCTTAAGAAAGGGCTTTAGCTTTTCCGGAATCTGAAATGAGTGCATGGAAGTTACCGGGTAGTTACAAACGGACCGTCTTCGGTGACTATTACCGTATGTTCATACTGTGCAACAAAGCTTCCCGGGATATCCGATAAGATGTGATAGTCATACAGATTTCCCTGGCGGATGAGAGTGGGGAGGGCAAGCTCGGCTTTTGGAAGCTGCAGCCACCGGCGTGAAAACGGAAGGCCGTGCATGATATCTGCTTTCTGAAGGATTTTCCGTGCTGTCGGAGCACGGACCTGTGCGTTTCCTGTTACCTGGTAAATCTCTGCGCGTGTTCCTTCATGAACCATTCCGGAGCCGGTTGTGGCGAACGGCTCAATTGCGATTACGTTTCCTGCATGCAGGACTGCGCTTCCAAAGAGCCCGGTGTTCGGGATGGAGATACCATGGTGCAGGTCGAAGCGCGCAAGACCGTGGCCGGTAAGGTTTACAATCGGACGGTAGCCGAAGGATGTTATCTTTTCTTCGACTGCACGCCCGATTTCCTGGACCGCAAGCTCAGGTTTTACGAGCGAAATTGCCGCGTCAAGCGCGCTTTCTGATGCCTTGCAGAGTGCGGCATGGTCTCCTAAATCCACCGATACCGCGGTATCTGCGATGTATCCGTCGATGTGTGTTCCGATATCGAGTTTTACGAGGTCTCCTTCGTTAAATACCCGCTCGTCCGCAGGAGACGGGGTATCGTGGGCTGCGCACTCGTTTATGGAGATGTTCGGGGGAAATGACGGGAATGACCCTGCAGCTTCGATTTTGTCAAGAACCATATCAAAGATATCGCCGTGGAGAACTCCCGGCTTTATCTCTGCAGCGCAGGCGTGCAGCACATCATGTGCGATTCTGCCTGCTTCCTTATAGTTATCAAATTCTGTATCGTCCATGTTTATTCTCTCCGGATTTTTTGCTGTTATTTACTTTGCTATTATTTATTGTCTATGCTATAATTAATTCTTCTTCAAAGATGGTGAACCGGTCAAATCCGTTCTCTGTTACAGCACCCATGTCTTCGAGCCGGACCCCGCCGCATCCCGGATAATAAAGTCCGGGTTCTATTGTTACCACATGTCCTTCTAAGAGTGTCTCTCCCCGTGGTGAAAGGGACGGGCTTTCATGGATTGCAAGACCTACTCCGTGGCCCAGGCTGTGGATAAAGCCTGATGTTCCTGCTGTTTCAAAGCCCTGCTCTTTGAAATAGGTGGATACCGCGTTATGCACCTCCGCGCCGGAAATTCCGGGCCGTATCATGGATGCAGCAAGTTCTTTTGCGTCATGAACTGTTTTGTACATCGCACAGACTGCATCGTCAGGTTTCCCTTTTGAAACGGTGCGTGTCATATCCGCAAAGTAGCCGGAGGCCCCGCGCGGGAAAACATCCATTACAATCGGCTGGCGGGCGAAAAGCTGTCCCTCTCCTTTTGCGTGCGGAAGAGCGGTATTCGGGCCGCAGGAAATGATTGTGTCGCGGTCTTCGAGTCCTGCGTCATAAAATGCCTCATGGAGGATTTTTCGAATCTTTTCCGAGGTGAGCGGCGCGTCCTCAAAATAGAGCGCGTCATTTTCACTGATTTCGGACTTCCGCACGGCATCAACTGCCAGGTGCACACCCTTTTCATTTTCGTGTTGAACCGCCCGTATCTCTTCAATCTCTTCCGGGGATTTTACTGCGCGCATGGAGTTTACGGTCCCTGCATCAATAACCACCTCTGCGTGTGCAGACAATGCGCGCGCAAACCCTGCAGGCATCGAGTAGGGAACAAGAAGCCGCGTGCGGTCACCTCCGCCGCAGCGGTTTTTAATCATCTTCGCGGCTGCTTCATCCGCACTGCATCCGTCTGCCAGATATTCCGTAAATCCTGCGGCGGTCCGGGAAATAACGGGACATCTTGACTCTTTTTCTGCGCGCAGTTCCTCCATCGAGGCAACAATCAGGGATTCGTGTCCCTCTTTTGTGCAGAGGTACAGATACGGGTCAGACGCCGGAAACCGGCTTAAATACCGCATATCGCAGTTTTCCGCGGAATCATAGATGACATATGCATCACAGTTCTGCCGTCTGATTGCATCTTTGAGTATTTGAAGATCAGGGGTGTCGCATTTCATAATATCGGTCCGATACGGTTGTATTATTTGCTGTATTATATGTGATGTTCAAAGGGAAGTAGTTTTTATTCCGTGACACACAATAACATAGTGATGAATGATCAGGAACGCGCATACTTCAAAGGAAACTTCAGGGTACTCGTAATCTATATCGATATTATGCTCTTTGCAGCAGCCCTTGCAGTTATTCTGGGAATAGTTGCCCCTGCCACGTTTGGTCCGAAGATTCCGATTATCGTCATAAGTGCCGCGGTCGCTGTCCTCTTTCTCGTTCTTTTTATCAGAAAGTACCGTTCGACAAAGGCATGGCTTGATGTTCATGGAATGACAAAGGCGGAGCGCCTTGCAAAGGAAAAAGCGGAAAAAGAGGCAGAACGCGCCAGAATCCGTGCAGAACTTGAAGCAGAGCTCCGCGAAGAGATTGAGGCGGAGCGAAAGGCTGCGGAAGATAAGACACCCGGAGCTGATACGGGAAACAAGGGGCAGTAGCCTATGCTTGATAAAATAAACGAGGAGGTTGATCTTCTGCAGCGTCATCTGAATGTTATGAACGCAGTTGCGGCCAACGGACCTATCGGGATTATGAAGCTTACCGAGGTGCTGCGCGAGCCGCAGCACAGAGTCCGGTATTCTCTGCGCGTTTTAGAGCGGATGGGCTATATTCAGGCCACTGCATCAGGTGCTGTTGCGACAGATAAGGCTCATTCCATGCTGGAATCACTGGATTCGGCACTGGATGAAGTGATTGTGAAACTGCGGCGGCTCCACACCTCAAAATTGTAGTATCCCGAAATTAGTTCACAAGTTTTTGACCAATCAAATCCGAAATTATGTTTTGTTTCAAGAACTATCCAAAAATTGGTCCTTGATTTTCAAA
>JAGHSU010000135.1 GCA_018065685.1 Candidatus Methanocorpusculum equi
GAATACAATAATATATTATATGTATATTTCCGGATGCCAAAAGATGAAAAATGTTCCGGACATCAGAACAATACACTTATAACGGATTACGAACATAAATAGCTTCTGTTCGGGATGTTTTTCATTCCCGGGTGTGTACACATGGAAAAAAACAAGATCTTTAACATTCTTGCAGTCATTGCAATAATTGTTGCTTTTGCTCTCCCGCTTCTTTTCACCGGAGCAGGAGCACAGCTTGCAGAAAACAATGATGCAGGATTTATTGACTGGTACAACGAATACCAGTCCCTCGGTCAGGATGAAGTCACTGACCACTACTCAACAGATATCGTCGACGATCCGGATACTGTTGACAAAGCAAGAAACGGATATCTGCTTCAGTGGGGAACTCTGATTGCACCAATTCTCACTCTGCTTCTTGCATTCCTGACAAAGAACGTTATTCTGTCGCTTTTCCTCGGTGTCTTAAACGGCATGTGGACCGCGGCACTCTTAACAGGAAACGTCATTCAGGCAGTTGCTGATGCATTCTTAAACAGCACCAGCGGATTTGTCACAACTGTTGCCGACTCCTGGAACGCAGGTATCATAATGGCGGTGTTAGTCATCGGCTGTCTGATTGCTCTCATCACCCGTATGGGCGGTATGAAAGGCATCGGACTTGCCATGATGAAGATTGCAAAAGGCCCGCGCTCCGCACAGGTTGCCATCTGGCTGTCCTCCTGGTTAATCTTCTTCGATGACTATGCAAATGCATTAATCATCGGTCCTGTTATGCGCGGCGTCTGCGACAAATTCCGTATCTCCCGCGAAAAGCTGGCATACATTGTTGACTCGACTGCAGCACCTGTTGCAGGAATTGTCATTATCTCAACCTGGATTGGAACCGAATTGGTCAACATCACCCAGGGTCTTGACGCAGCAGGAATCACTGTGGTTTCTGCAATGGACGTCTTTGTCCAGACAATTCCGTTCAGATTCTACAACATCTTAGCACTCTTCTTCGTCCTTGCAGTAGCATTATTACTCCGTGACTACGGACCGATGCGGAAGGCGGAACTCCGTGCAAGAACCACGGGAGCAACCATCAACCCTGGCTCTGAAGTTGATAAAGAGGAGCCGATTGATGAGGAAGCAGAAGAGATTCGGGATGACCATGGTATCCTGAAAGCCTCCAAGAAGGTTACCCCTCCGAAAGTATTGAATGCTCTTATACCGATTCTGGTCTTAATTGTCTCCGCAGTGGTGCTTTTCTACACCAACGGCTGCGCAGCCCTTGGCGGAGGATTCTGGTCTGTCGGCGATGCCTTTGGCAGTGCTGACGCATCCATTGTATTGTTCCAGGCAGGTCTTCTTGCCTGTATTGTTGCAATCATTATGGGATTCGCCCAGAAGATTTTCACCCTTAAGTCCGGTATCGAAACCTGGGCTCACGGTATGAAGTCAATGCTCTTTGTCTGTATTGTCTTAGTCCTCGCATGGACAATCGGAGCTACAATCAAATTCCTCGGAACCCAGTACTTCTTAATCCCGGCAATTGCAGGAACTGCAATTCCCTGGATGGTCCCCGCATTAATCTTCATTATTGCGGCAATTACTGCATTCGCAACCGGAACCGCATACGGAACGATGGCAATCTACATCCCGATCTGTATCCCGCTCGCATACTCGATTGCACTGCTGAATCCGGAAATTTTTGCAGACCCGATTGCATACGTTGTCTTAACCTCCTCCGCAGTCCTTACCGGAGCTATCTTCGGAGACCACTGTTCCCCGATTTCGGATACGACTATTATGTCCTCCACCGGAGCAGGATGCAGTCTGCTTGACCATGTCGGAACACAGATTAGCTACGCTTTGACAATTGCAGTGATTACTGTCGCCTGTTACGTTACCTCCGGTATTCTTATGAGTATCCTTGGTACCGACGCCATCTGGCCGATTGCAGGTGTAACACTTGGATTCGGAGCAATTCTTTGTGTTGCAGTTCTTCTTATCTTCGGAAGGAAGGTTCCTACCTGGGATGTGAAAACCGGCGAACTCAAAGGCGCCAAAAAAGAGAAGACCGAAAAGACTGCGTAAAGCAGGTAACGGATATCTGAAAAGGTATCCATTCTCTTTTACCTTTTTTTATTTCCGGATAGAAACGCTTGACCGTTCAGATGTTCTTTCCTATTCTGCAGACAGTGCCCGTCAGAGACAGGGGCCCGCACCTTCCGCCTGTACCCCCTCCCTCCATCAGACTTAATACACATTGTAACCAATAGATAAGTACTATGGAAATAAACGGAGTCACCATCGAAGACACCTATGCAGAAGCCTTCAATGTCTGGGCAGCACGTATTATCATCACCGCTGCAACCAAGGGCTGGGCATTCTGGGCGGCAACGGAGGCAACCGGCTTTGCCTCGTCTACCATCCGCTGTCCCTGCGAGGCAGGTATTGAAGCATATCTTCCGCCAAACACCACCCCGGACCATCGTCCGGGATACTCGATTCTCATCTGCTCAAAGAAAAGCGCCATTAAGGAACAGGTCCTATCCCGCATATCAGACTGCGTCATGCCCGTTCCGACAACTGCTGTCTTCAACGGGCACGTTGAGATGGAAAACCCGGATGCGGATTATCTCACCCTCCCCGTAAAGCTCCATTACTTCGGAGACAAGTTTGAAAAGAAGGTAAAAGTAGGAGACATTGACTGCTGGTCCATCCCGCTTATGGGCGGAAACTTCGTCATCGAAGAGGAGATAAGCGCCATACGTGCAATTGCGGGAGGAAACTTCTTTGTGCTTGGAAATTCGCAGATGGCAGCCCTTACCGCGGCAAGCGTTGCCGCGGAGGCAATCAAGGATGTGTACGGTGCAATCACCCCGTTCCCCGGAGGAGTGGTATCATCCGGTTCAAAAGTAGGCTCAAAGTTCTATAAGTTTATGACCGCCTCAACAAACGAAAAATACTGTCCGACGATTCGTGACGCGGTAATTGAAAAGGGATTAAAGACCAATGTCCCTGACGGGGTAAAATCGGTCTTTGAGATTGTCATAAACGGTGTCAATGAGACCGCGGTCAAAAATGCGATGCGGGCGGGAATTCAGACAGCCTGCACTATTCCCGGGGTTGTGATGATTTCTGCCGGAAACTACGGCGGAAACCTAGGGCCATACAAGTTCTATTTAAGAGACTGTTTAA
>JAGHSU010000146.1 GCA_018065685.1 Candidatus Methanocorpusculum equi
GTTGTAGCTGCGGTCAACGGAGACAACGCCGGTTCCCCTGAGCGAGACACCAAGGGCGCCTGCAACTGCCTCGGCATCGGCACGCGCGGCCTTCACTGCGGAGGTGAGGGCGTTTTTGCGCTCCCGAATCTGCTTTTCATCAGATAAGGAAAACTGCAGACTGTTTACCCTGTTTGCACCGGCATCTGCCGCCTTATCAATGACACTGCCGATGGTATCCATATCACGGGTAATCGCGGACACCGTGTTTGTTACATGGTACACAGTTGTTCCTGCCTTGTACTTTCCCTCATTGTACTCGCTGATTACCGAAGAATAGACTGAGTACTGGTTTGTTCTGATGTCCTGGGATGCTATCCCCGCGGACTTCAGCGCGGAGATGACCTTGTTCATCTTCTCGTTGTTTTCCTTAATCGCCTTTGCGGCATCGGTGTTTTCAGTTTCGATACCAAGGGTAATGGTTGCCATGTCCGGGGTGGTTTCCGAAACACCGTATCCGGCAACGGTAATTACCTTGTCTGTGATGCTGTCTTCTGCTGCTGCAGGGGCAATGCAGAGGACAAGTGCCAGCATGACTGCACAGACCGTGAAGAAAACTGCTTTCGTTTTCATAATAACATATTGTCCCCGAAAGAAGATATATCTTACTTTAACTGTGAAAAAATTCAAAGTTATCTCCGGCAGAGGCTGTTTCACATAATTATCACATAAAAACCGGTAAACATCGCAACAGGGGGTGCCGGACATCAGGGGGTGCAGCATGAACCCCGAAAGACCGCCCAGACGACCCCTATCTAAATCCTGAAATCATATCAGGTTCAATAGTATTGTGATAGTATGAAAAAATCAATTGCAGCAGTTATCGGTCTTTCTGCAGTCCTCTGTCTGGTCATTTTTTCCGTCGGCTGTGTCGGAAACGCGGACCAGAACGGAGTGACGGCAGGAGATGAAACCGTCATTTCACAATATATTGCCGATTATATTCCGCAGGTTGAGACGGTCCAGCTTGCGACCTCTTCCGCATCCGGTGTTCCAAACGTTGCAACAATGAGCACCATTATGACTGACGGAAACCGCATTATTATCGGAAACGGCTACATGGACAAGACTCTGAAAAATCTGCAGGAAAATCCGCGGGCGGCTGTTCTTGTCCAGAATACCGATGAAGGATTCAGCCTCCAGTTCAAGGGCACCACAGAGATTAAGACGGATACCGAGGAACACATACTCATGAAAGAACTGGTCGAGGAAAAGTTCGGGGACTCGGAGTTCCTGAAAAACGTAGTGGTAATTACCGTAACAGAGGTCTATAACAGCATGCTCGGTGAAAACGCAGGTCAGAGAATCGCCTGGCCTCATTCCTCCTTTTTCCGGATTATAATCCGATTAGCAGTCTGCATAGCTGACTCCGGTCAGAATCCCGGACTCTGAAACCAACTCCTATAATCAAAATACTAATTTTTGAAAATTAGTATTTCATTAGTAGTTCAAATACAAATAACCAGTTACAACGATTTAATCACGAAATAAACGTCTGTGAACACTCATACTAATTTTTGAAAATTAGTAATTCATTAGCAGTTCGTGTCGCATGCAGCAAAAATCAGGCTGCAGGATAGAGATACCCGGTGATTATATGAAACACAAAGATAAAACACAAAGACAAACACAAAAAGAAGTGGACGAGGCGGAAATTGAATCCGCGGCCTCTACAATGCCAATGTAGCGATATACCACTGATCTACTCGCCCATGACTGTACCTGAAAAAGTACCTTAGATTATTGTATCTTTCTGAATAAAAATATATTGGTTGTACACTGACATCCCGGGGTATGTACTCCTCCCCGCACGGCCCCCTCCCGCACATGTACTCCGCCCCTGCTCTTTTCTCTTAGATGGCAGTATCGGTATAATTAAGGTATAGAACGACGAATATATTACCTCATTCATGGAAGAATATACCATAGTCAAAGCACAGGCACTCTCGGATGCGGTATTCGAGATGTGGATACGCGCCCCGCAGGTTGCGCACAACGCACAGGCCGGACAGTTCTGCATCATCCACCCGGACGGTGCAGGAGAACGCATTCCCTTAACCATCTCCGGTGTTGAGGGGGACAATATCAGAATTGCCTTTATGGCAATCGGATCCACCACAAAACTGCTCTCAACCCTTCAGGCAGGAGACGTCCTGCGGGATGTCGCAGGACCGCTCGGCTGCCCGAGCGACATCACCCCCGGAGGGGAGACGGTTGTCATCATCGGCGGAGGAGTTGGTGTTGCCTGTACCCCCATCATTGCTTCTGCTGCAAAGAAAGCAGGAAACCATGTAATAGGCATCATCGGTGCCAGAACAAAGGACCTCTTAATCTTCGAAGATGATATGAGAAGCATCTGCGACGAGCTCTTTGTCACAACCGATGACGGAAGCTACGGCATCAAAGGGTTCGCCTCCGGCCCCTTAAAGGACCTCTGCGAGTCCGGAAGAAAAATCGATAAGGTATGGATAATAGGCCCCGGAATGATGATGAAAGTAACCTCCGAGGTAACACGCCCCTATGGTATAAAGACGTATGTATCACTGAATCCGGTCATGGTTGACGGGACCGGAATGTGCGGCAGCTGCAGGGTAACCGTTGACGGGAAGATGAAGTTCGCCTGCGTCGACGGGCCTGAGTTCGACGCACACCTGGTTGACTGGAATGATTTAATGACACGGCAGAGAATGTATATGACAGAGGAAAAACAGTCCCTCGAATACCACGCAGAGCACCACGAGTGCAGATGCAGGAAGGTGAACTGAGATGGACAGAGATGCAGCAGACCGCCTGCGCGACTTTAAGGAGGTTGACACCGGATTTAC
>JAGHSU010000119.1 GCA_018065685.1 Candidatus Methanocorpusculum equi
GATTACTGGTTCAAAATGAAAAAACGGGTTCGGTCTGGTGACGGAATTGAACTGTCGACAATTTGTCGACAGTTGAAATTAGAAGCCCCGGATGGAAAAATGCGTGAAACAGACTGCGCAAATGTAAAAGCTCTTTTCAGAATCATCCAGAGCATCCCGTCACCAAAAGCGGGGCTGTAAACTCTGATATAGTATGAGCACCGCCTCCATAAATCCGAAAGTCGCTCTCTTCATCGCCTCATTTGCTGCGTTTATTGCGACCTTCAATGAAACATATCTCAATGTCGTAACTTCCCGCCCCCGCTTCCCGTCTCACTCCTCTTTTGGCGCATCATCCGGATGCCGTACACAATTGGGATAAGTGCTGCAGCGGCTGCTGCAATTCATAAGAACGGATTTATGTAATATACGTCCGGGAAGAGGCTTTTTCCAAGACCCGCAAGAGCCGTACTTTAACTTCAGACCTTCGGTTCTCGCAGATACCCGCGGATTACTCCCCGCCGCTTTTCTCGACCAACTTTCGCATCTCCCTGTCAAAATCAGAAACAATGCGCTGTGTTTTATTAAATTCCTCATAGATTGCTTCCGCATGTTCTTTTGCCTGCTTTGCAGATACCTTCCCGTTATCTTGCAAAACATCGTACCTGCGAAACGCCAGAAATTCGTTTATGCTTTGGGCAAACTCTGCCATCGTAAACGTATTTTCCCGTTCAACCAAATCTTCAATATAGTCAAAATAACCAGACACAGTCCGTTCCAGCTGCCGTATCTCCTTTTCGGTCAGATAGTTTTTGGCAACACTGACATCTGACTTTAAGATTCTCCCGTCCGGACTGTTCTTCCACACCGTAAGCCCCATATTCTCCTTTTTCAAATCCGCATGGGAATAAATGATTTCAGCTGCCGTCTGTCCGGTAATTGCAAAGTGGAATTTATTCTGGACCATCGCATAAAAGTCTCTGGTCGTGAGGGAGTCTCTGTCATAGTCAATGGAACACTCTGCATAGATGTCAGTTATCTGCTGCCAGATTCTCCGTTCACTCGCCCGGATTGAACGAATCTTCTCAAGAAGTTCTCTGAAGTAGTCTTTGCCGAATGGTGTTCCTCCCTGCTTCAGCCGTTCCTCATCCAGTACGAATCCTTTTACCATGTATTCTTTGAGCAGTTTTGTTGCCCAGATTCTGAATTTCGTTGCTTTCCCGGAGTTGACACGGTACCCAACAGAGATGATTGCGTCAAGGTTGTAGAGGCGTGTACGGTATTTTTTTAAGTCGGCGGCAGCTAACGAGAAATACAAGGTAACTGATTATATGGTGTGTTACCCCGAGGAGAAGATGTTTTTGAGATGGAGACTGATGTTGTCGGTTGTACAGTCGAAGAGTTGAGCCATGGCTTTCTGGGTGAGCCATACGGTTTCATCCTGAATGAGTGCATTGATGTAGTTTTTTTCAGTATCTGTCTGATACAGGAGATATCTGAGTTCGACCGGTGTCCGTTCCATTTCACGCTCCGTTATGATGAATGTATTGATTTACAGGGATTATAAATCTGATGGATTGACTTTCCGTTCCTGTTGCATCGCGGCAAGCTTGCTTCGCTTAGCAGAGGTCTGAGGCTTGCCGAAGACATGAGAAAGTCTTTGACTTGCAATAACGGCTCTGCCGTGCGGTTCGCGGCTCTATTCTCTAAATAAATCCGCACTCTTACCCACCCTCATTTTAAGCAAACTATAAGCCCTCTTACTCAATAACATATAACCACACCCTAAACATCATGAACACCGCCTCCATAAATCCGAAAGTCGTACTCTTCATCGCCTCAT
>JAGHSU010000148.1 GCA_018065685.1 Candidatus Methanocorpusculum equi
AGCTGACAGTGCGGCTTGGGAAAACGGAAAAATTTGCGGTAATTCGCGGTTATTTTTTCACGCATACCCATGTCAGTTACAACAACCCGCGAAGCACACACGAAGGACCCAGAATAGTTCCAAAAAAAATATTTTTTATTTTTACTGTTTTCACTCTAACTTAATCGTCCCTACAATCCGCAGCTTTCCGCCGTCCAGATAGTGAATGACTGCAGTATCTCCTGCCTTAAAGACCATCGGCGTCTCAAGCTCGATGGTAAGAGTCGGATTGTGCCAGTCAGCACCATTGTCCACTCCTGTAATCCTCGCGGATAAAAACTGCATCCAGTGACCGAGGGACACCACCATCTGCTCCTTCAGTTCAGACGGCCAGTACTTAACGAGGGATGCTTTGCAGACAAGCCCCGTCTTATGAATGACCGCAGGGTCGTTTGTAAGCACATATCCTCTGTCGAGATCGTCTGCTTCAATATCCTTTAATGCGCATCCGACACGGTCTCCTGCAAATGCGTAGTCGAAGTCATCGTCATGCTTCTGCACGGAACGGATCTGACAGGTCTTTGCGGTGGGTTCAACCCGCATCTTGTCGTGTTTTTTAATCCAGCCGTCTGCTGTGCAGCCTAAAATGACAGTCCCCACGCCGCGGACATTGAAGTGGTGGTCAATCGGGACTGTTCCAACAGCTCCGTCTTTGGGCGCCGGGTCCGGCTGTGCCGCGGCCTTTGCGAGGAGCTCTGCGGAGAGTCCGATGAAGTCCTCTTCCATGACCTTGTACGCCTCAAGGACGGTTCCTTTGATGAGAGGGGCAATCTGTTCGGGCTGGATGTAGTTTTTGAGGATGATGTATCCGTTCTTTACTCCTGCGCAGTCGAGCATTAATATCCATTCGGCGAGCATCGGGGTAATCTCGGATACGACGACGATTGCCTCGTGTGCCATGGAGACAACATAGAAGAGCGGGGCAAGCCGGTCCGGGTACCTGGTCGGTTCGAGGAGGGTTACGGTGTCGTGTCCTTTTTTCAGGTTGTAGAATGTTATATCGGTACTTGTTCCTTTTTTGCCAAGGTCGCGGGCATATCCGTTCGGGGCAAGTACTGCTACGGTTAAATTCGGCATATTCAGTATCTATATTTGATGTGCTGCCTCATTAATTGGTCGGAAAGAATGCGGGGGGTGTGCATCCTAATTGGTCACCCGCACTGTCACTTACAACAACCCGCAGAACCACCGATGCAGCAGGTCCCGCCGCACATATCCACAACCATTTATCCCATCCGGCACAAACAGAATACACAAGAGCACCATGACAAAAGACAGGTTCAAAGAATGGCAGAATCCGATACTTATGGAAAAGAGGCTGTAGCAGGATGAACAACAGGATGAATAACAAGATGAATAACAGGATGAACTGTATGATGAGCAGGATGATTCAGAGGGATTATCTCTATTCAGGTGCATCAGATGCAAAACTGCATTATGTACTGATTCCGGGAGATTCGGATACGCCACTCGTACTGATTCACGGACAATGTATGTGCGGGGAAGATTATGAAAAGGTTGCGGGGAAACTGAGTGAAAACTACACGCTTTATCTGATAGACTGCTTCGGACACGGAGACAGTGAAAAAGCGCCGGAGTTGTACCGGTGTAACATCATCGGTGACGCAATTGCGGATTTTATCCGGAATGAGATTGCAAGGCCCTGCATGGTAAGTGGTCATTCATCGGGGGGGATAGTCGCAGCATATGTCGCAGGAGTAATCCCCGGACTCGTAAAAGGAGTCCTGCTCGAAGATCCGCCGTTTTTCAATGTCCGGCCGGGAGAATTTGAAGATACGTTTGTCTACCGCGACGGATTTTCGGTTGTGCATAACTTCCTGAATCAGACAGATGAAACGGAATATCTGGTATACAACATCGAAAACGGGTACATCTTCAACTATCTGGGAAATCACTTTTTCGGGAAAGACTGGGCACACAATCTGGCAGCAGAGGTGAAAGAGAAACTGAAAGATTCCCCCAATACAATACCGGATAGCGACAAACTCCCGGCAAAGACATTTCGCGGTTTCATGTATATGAATAAATTTGATTTGCTCTTCTCGGAAAGCTTTTACACGGGTGAGTGGTTTGAAGGAGTGAATCAGGATGATATTTTACGGACAGTCAGATGCCCTGCAGTTTACCTGAAGGCAAAGACAAAATACGGAAAAGACGGCATATTATGGGCCGCAAACTCTGATGAATCTGCCGATAAAGTCATGCAGCTTTTAAGAAACTGCAAACGAAAAGTTGTCAGAAGCGGCCATGATATTCATTTTGAAAAGCCCCGTTATTTCCTGAAAGCAATGAGAATACTTGAAAGAATGCTGTGAGAAGCTAATGAGAGATATGAGATATATGAGAGATTGGAGAACTATGGAAAATCTGAAGATGTTTGTCGGACTCAAAACTGCAGGGGGAAATACAAATGATTGTCAGAAGCACAGCTTTTACAGATAACGGAGTGATTCCGAAAAAGTATACCGGATTCGGAGAGGATATTTCTCCGGAGCTTGTCATATCCGGTGCTCCCGAAGGGACGGTATCTTTTGCGGTTACCCTTGATGATTTGGATGTGCCGTTTCGGAACTGCTTCAGTCACTGGGTTATGTGGAATATCCCCGCAGATGGTATTATTCCGGGGGGTCTGCCAAAAGGGGCAGTAATTTGCAAACCTGTCAATGCCTGTCAGGGAAAAGCGTGGGGGAAAAACTGCTACAGAGGGCCGAAACCGCCTGTTTTTATTAAGAAGGAGCACCGGTATCTTTTCACTGTTTATGCTCTGGACTGTGAGCTTGGGATATCCGCGGAATCGAAGAGAACGGCTCTTCTTGAGGCAATGAAAGGGTATATACTGGCCGAAGCAGGGCTGATTGGAAGATATGGGCGGGGTTAAGGGGTAAGAATCCGCAATCTTACCAGGCACAAACGCATCGCCAACAATTTATCTCTTACAAAACAAATATAATACACAAGAGTTACATGGCAAAAGACCAGATACGAAAAGGCAGACTCGACGATGAACGCCCCGCAGAGGTTGAAGCGTTCCTCTCATCCATGGATGCCGACCGCGAAATAGCGGAATGCGACATACGTGTCGACATGGCGCACATCCTCATGCTCCATGAGCAGAACCTGATAGACACCGGCTCCGCAAAAAAACTCCTGCAGAGTCTTCTCAGGTATATGAACGAAGGCCTCCCCAAAGATGCCTTCAATCCGGCACATGAAGACATACATGCCGGAATCGAAGCTCAGCTGATAAAAGACGCAGGAGCAGACGCCGGAGGACGCATGCACCTTGGTCGCAGCAGAAACGACGAAGTGGCAACATGCCTTCGGATGAAAACCCGTGAGTACATCCTGCAGATCTTATCAGGCCTCTTCGACCTCAGGCGTGCCCTCATCGAACGGGCCGAAGAATCAACAGAGGTAATCATGCCCGGATTTACCCATCTGCAGCATGCGCAGCCGACAACGCTCGCCCACTACCTGATGTCCTACGAAAACCTCTTCACGCGCGACGCAGACCGTCTTTTTGATGCCTATGCACGGGTAAACCGCTCCCCCCTCGGCTCTGCCGCGTTTGCGGGAACGGGTTTTCCGCTCGACCGCGAACGAACAGCTCTCCTTCTCGGATTTTCAGGACCCATGGACAACAGCATGGACGGCGTTGCAAACCGGGACTTTATCCTTGAGACAATATCCGCGTTTGCCATTCTCATGACAAACATCAGCCGCATGGCAGAAGAGCTGATATTCTGGTCATCAGCCCTGGTCCGCTTTGTAACACTGGACGATGCCTTCTGCTCAACCTCAAGCATTATGCCGCAGAAGAAAAATCCGGATACCTTAGAGGTCATGCGGGCAAAAGCCGCGTATGTCTCAGGAGAGCTGACAGCGGCTCTGACGCTCATCAAGGGCCTTCCGATGAGCTACAACCGTGACCTGCAGGACTTAAACCCGCACCTCTGGTGTGCGGCGCATGAGACAGCAGCCTCGGTCCCCCTTCTCGCACAGATTATCCGGACCACGGTCTTTGACGAGTCCGCGATGAAGAAAAGCGCAAAAGCCGGAAACACCGGAGCGACAGAGCTTGCCGACTCGTTTGTCCGGGAGTTCAATCTCCCCTTCAGAACCGCACACAACATCGTAGGGCGTGCGGTAAAGCTCGGCTCATTCGACCTTGCGGTCATCGATGAGATTTCCGAAGAGTTTGCCGGGTGTAAGCTTTCGGAAAAAGGCCTCACGCAGGAGTTCATCGACAAGGTGCAGAACCCCAAAGGGATTGTAAAAGCGAAAAAGACCACGGGCTCTCCGAATCCCCGCCTGATGAAGAAAGCCATTCAGGAGGCGGATGTGCGGCTCGTGCAGGACGAAGTGACAGGAGATATCCTGCGCGACGAACTGGACAGTGCGGATGAAAAAATGAAGGAAGCAATAGGGATGTTATCATGACCTTTCAGAACAGTGACAAAGTAACCGTTTCGTTTGCCGGACTCGAAATGGACGGAATTTATATCAGCCAGTCCGGCACGAACGTGATTGTAAAACTCAAAAGCGGATACAACATCTGTGTTCCGGAAACCTGCTGCAAAAAGAGAAGCGGCGGCGAAGAGGCTGCAGAGACTGCAGAGATAAAGCCGATTGAGCAGAACGAAAAGCTTCCGCTTTTATCAATCGTCTCCACAGGAGGTACCATCGCAAGTACCGTGGACTACCGGACAGGCGCGGTCTCCTCGAAGTTTACGGCAGAGGATATCATACGAAACATCCCGGAGCTTGCAGAGATTGCCCGCTACCACACGGTTCAGCCCTGCAACATCTTATCCGAGAACATGAACCCTGAAAAGTGGCAGATTCTCGCACGGACCATTGCCTTCGAGATTAATAACGGGGCACAGGGAGTTATTGTAACGCACGGAACAGATACGATGCTTTACAGTGCGGCAGCAGTATCTTTTATGCTCGACACACCGGTTCCGGTTATCTTTGTCGGCGCACAGAGAAGTGCGGACCGCCCGTCAAGCGACAATGCAATGAACGCGGTCTGCGCCGCAAAAGCAGCGGTCTCGGACTTGGGAGAGGTTGCAGTCTGTATGCATGCGACATCAAATGATACGGTATGTGCCATCCACCGGGCAACCCGTGTCAGAAAGAGCCACACCTCGCGGCGTGATGCGTTCCAGAGCATCGGACGAGAACCTGCAGCCACCATCGCCTATCCGGACGGCGACGTCGTTCTTGCCGAAGATGCGGTTAAGCGCGGAGAGCAGAAGATGGCGCTCCATGACAAACTCGAGCCCAAATGCGGGCTTATCACCTACTACCCCGGTATGAACCCCGCGGTTCTTGATGCCTTTGAAGGGTATAAGGGTCTTGTCATCGCGGGAACGGGCCTCGGGCATGTCGGAACCGACTGCCTCCCGCGGCTTAAGTTCCTTACCGAGTCAGGGACGACGGTTGTTATGACCTCACAGTGTATGAACGGCAGTGTCTGCGACCGCGTCTATGAGACGGGTCGCTATCTCCTTGATGCAGGAATCATCGAAGGGGGAAGCATGCTCCCAGAGGTTGCCCTTGTCAAACTCATGTGGGTGCTTGGAAACGCGAAAGACAGTGAAGAGGTCAGAAGACTTATGCAGACAAATCTCAAAGGGGAACTGGACTGCGACATCAGGGGGGATTTCTGATGGACTACGCAGCACTCGGACTCAAAGCGGGTCTTGAAATCCACCAGCAGCTGAATACAAAGGAAAAACTCTTCTGCCACTCGCCCACGGTTATCAGAAACTCGGATGAGCACTTCGGCGTGGTCCAGCGGTATCTGAGAACCGCGGTCTCTGAGATGGGAACAGTCGACCGTGCTGCAGCAGAAGAAGCGATGCAGCACCGGCTTTTTACCTACTACACGTACGATACCACCGGTCTTGTGGAAATCGATGAGGAGCCGCCGGCACCGATGAACCGCGAGGCACTCGACATTGTCTTAACCATCGCTAAGATGTTTTCAATGACGCCCTTACCCGAGCTTCATACGATGCGCAAGATGATTGTAGACGGCTCTGCCACAAGCGGATTCCAGCGGACGGCTCTTGCCGCCTTAAACGGAAAGATCGGGGAGGCCTGCAGAATCGAGACGGTGGCAATCGAGGAGGAGGCGTGTCAGCGGGTGGAAGATACGATCTTCTCGGTTGACCGGCTTGGCATCCCCTTAATCGAGATTACGACCTCTCCCTGCATGAAGACCCCTGAAGAGGTGCACGATGTTGCACAGCACATCGGAATGATTCTCAGGTCAACCGGAAAGGTAAAGCGCGGTCTTGGCACAATCCGTCAGGATGTCAATGTCTCAATCGCGGACGGCGCCCGTGTGGAGATTAAAGGGGTTCAGGAGCTTGATTTAATCGCCGAGGTGGTGCGGCGCGAGGTTCAGCGGCAGTTATCCCTGCTTGCAATCCGCGACGAGCTTGCCGCACGGAAAGCATCCGTCCCGGGTCTTGTGCAGGATGTGACAAAGGTCTTTGAAGGGACCGCCTCAAACGTCTTAAAGAAGGCAAAGTGCATTCTGGCAACGGTTCTCAGGGGCTTTGACGGGCTTGTCGGAATGGAGATTCAGCCCGGAAGACGCTTAGGCTCGGAGATGTCTGACTATGCCAAGAAATGCGGAGTCGGAGGGCTTTTCCACACCGATGAGCTTCCGGCATACGGAGTGACCGCTGAAGAGGTGGAAAAACTCAGGAAAGAGACCGGGGCGGGCCCGCAGGATGCCGTCATCCTTGTCGCCGCAACCGAGGCGAAGTGCCGCTGCGCAATGAAGATGATTCTGCGCCGCGCAAATATGGCCTTTGAGGGTGTCCCTGAAGAGACCAGAAAGATGCTTGAAGGAGGGTCTACCGCCTACATGAGACCTCTCCCCGGAGCGGCCCGTATGTATCCGGAGACCGATGTCCTTCCGGTGACCGTCACAAAAGAGCACTTCGACTCGCTGGTGCTTCCGGAACTCCTGGCAGACAAGGAGGCACGCTTTATGAAGGAGTACGGCATGGACGAGGGGCTTGCGCACCAGATGGTCTACTCGGAAAAGCTCCCGCTCTTTGAACGTGCGGTAGCAGAGGGAATCCGCCCGATGTTTGCAGCCCGCACGATTCTTGCTTCGTTAAAGGAGTTATCCCGCGGGGGATACGATGCTTCGGCGCTTCCGGATGAGAAAATCCTTGCCGTTATGCATGCGGTTGAGAAAGGTAACGCCGCAAAGGAGGCGGTCCTCGAGATTCTTACTGCCTGCGCGAAGGGGCTGAGTGTCAGGGATGCAATCGCCAAAGTTGCCCCGTCCTTCTCCCGTGATGAGCTGGTAAATCTGGTAAAATCCGTCGTATCCGAGCGTGCGGAATTCATCAAAGAACGCGGGAAATCGGCATTAGGGCCTGTTATGGGCGTAGTTATGAAGGAAGTGCGCGGAAGAATCGACGGCAAGGTGGTATCAGAAGTGCTCAATTCCGAGCTGGAGAAGTTCCTCTGATGAGGGATAATCGAAGGATAATCTTTAAGTGAGAGTGAAACCAACAAATTAAGGAGATTCAATATGGGAAAAACTGGAAGTATTAACTGGCATCAGGTTAAAGGTGTCAACGGCCAGATTCGCCTTGTCCCCCAGAAAGAGGGAGAGGTTAAAAAGCCGGGACCGAACCAGAGATTCAAGAGATCAAGCATTGTATCGAAGATTGAAAGCCGCATGGCAAACGCCCAGCAGGGACGCGGACGCGGACCTAAGATTGCAGATCAGAGAGTCCGCCGCAGAATGCGCCGCTCAAAGGCATCCATGATGGGCGCAAAGGCAAAATCAAAGCGCTAATCTCATCGAATCTTCTTCATTTTTCTGACGGGGATTCCCGTCAGCCAATTTTTCAATTCCTGCAGCTTACTAATTCCTGTATCTTACTGACAGTGCTGTTTTATTCAGAGGACTGTTTTATTCAGGTGACATGCCGAAGGCTTCCCGGTCTTACGTTTCCAGGGGGCAGCAGTTTTAGTGCGTTTGTTTGTTGTCAGCGGAGATGTAGAATAAAAAAGAGGAGTTACTGAATAGTTACAAAAAAGCGTTGTTCATCCGGCAGCTATGGACACCGGGAATCAGACCGTCCGGGGTAAAAAAAGGTGATGACCGGCATTACCGGTCTTCTTCTTCCTCATCAAAAATCCCCGTCCAGTCCGCCTTCATCCGCTGCCCAGAACTCATAGAGATTGGGGAGCAGATTCATAAGTTCTTCCGCTTCTTCATCAGTCATCTTCAGAGCGTCAGATTCATACACAATCTTGCCGTCAACGATAGTTGCCGCGTTATCCAGCAGCAGGGACTGAGCCAGTGTATCTAAATCATCATGTACGAAGTCAACCGCGAGGACAGCCATATTTGCGAGCTTTCCTGCCTCAAGAGTACCCATATGATCTTCTTCATGCCACATGTATGCGACATTGGATGTCAGTGCTTTTAAGGCATCCTCTCTGGATAATTTCTCACCCGGATTTATCGCAGGTTCAGCTTCGATAAGAGGCATTTCCCGGGTAACTCCGGTGTACACTGCAAACGGCGCATTCTCTAACGGAGAGATTGGATAATCCGAGTGACCTGCAACAACAGCGCCTGCATCAATGAAGGACTGTGCGCCGCAGATCATCTTTGCTCTTTCAGCAC
>JAGHSU010000147.1 GCA_018065685.1 Candidatus Methanocorpusculum equi
ACAATAGCCGGATTTGCCTCCCTCGCAGAAGAACTCTACAGCAAAGGCTGCAATTCGCTCTGCATCAAGGATATGGCAGGGCTTATCATGCCTGAGGCGTCGCGTGAACTGATAACCGCCATTAAAAAGCGTGTCGATATTTCCGTATGTCTTCATACCCACTCAACCGCAGGAATCGCCCCGATGAGCTATCAGGCGGCAATTGAAGCGGGTGTGGACATTCTCGATACAGCCCTTTCCCCGTTTGCCGGAGGCACGAGCCAGCCTGCAACAGAATCCATTGTTGCATCCCTTGCGGGAACCGGCCGTGATACAAAAATATCATTATCCACTCTTCGTACCGCGAAAGATGAAGCTGCAAAAGTCCGCGCAAAATACAACCCTATCATAAACCCGATATCTGTCAGAATCGACTCGGATGTGCTGGTATATCAGCTCCCGGGCGGAATGATCTCAAACCTCGTATCCCAGCTGAAAGAACAAAACGCCCTGGACCGCTTTGATGAAGTCCTCTCAGAGCTTCCGAAGGTTCGTGCAGACTTAGGATACCCGCCGCTTGTAACCCCCACCTCGCAGATTGTGGGGACCCAGTCAGTCTTAAACGTTCTGACCGGTTCCCGGTACGGAACGGTCACCAACGAGGTCCGCGACTACTTAAAAGGACTCTACGGCAGAAGCCCGAAAGAGATGGATGCGGCATTTGTAAAATCCATCATCGGAGAAGAAAAACGCATCACCTGCCGCCCGGCGGATACGTTGGATCCTGTCTATGATAAAATGAAGGCGGATGCGGAAGCACAGGGTCTAATCAAAAAGGAAGAGGATGTCCTAACCTATATCCTCTATCCGGCAATTGCCCCTGCATTCCTTAAAGGAGAAACAGAAGCGGAAGAGATTCCGGTCGAAAAACCAGCGGCCGCCGAACCTGAAATCGAGTATGATATTCCACGCTCCATGGAAGTGGAAGTGGATGGAGAAGTCTATGCAGTAAGAATTCTCTCTGTCGAAGGGGAGTCTGATGGGAGCGTCGATGAGAAAAAACCGCTTCGTCCGAGTGGGGATGTAGAAGGTGGCGTCAAGAGCAGCATTCAGGGAATGGTTCTTGACATCAAGGTGCAGGCAGGACAGAAGGTTTCCGCAGGGGATACGCTTCTTGTTATTGAAGCCATGAAGATGGAAAATCCGGTGGTAAGTCCTGTTGACGGAACGGTCACGGAGATTTTCGTTGAGAACGGCGCTGTTGTTGCAAACGGTGACGTTCTTGTGGTGGTGAAATGAGAAAGGATCGCTATTTCGATAAAGTTCTGATTGCAAACCGCGGGGAGATTGCCATCCGTGTCATGCGCGCCTGCCGTGAGATGGGAATTGAAACGGTTGCCGTCTACTCTGAAGCGGATGAAAGCGCCCTCCATGTAAAGTATGCGGACGAGGCATTTTTAATCGGTCCCGCCCACCCGACAAAAAGCTATCTGAATCAGGAAAGAATCCTTGAGGTGGCAGCAATGGCAGGGGCGGATGCAATCCACCCGGGATACGGCTTCCTCGCGGAAAAACCTGAATTCTCCGGCGCAGTGAAAAAAGCAGGATTTACCTACATCGGTCCGTCGGAAAAGACCATCCGGATGATGGGGTCAAAGCTTGAATCAAAACAGGCAATGCATGATGCAGGCGTCCCTGTTCTTCCCTGGACACAGTCAACGAACCATGATAAGGCAAAGGCGTTTGCAGAGTCCATCGGATACCCGGTTATCGTAAAAGCGTCTGCAGGAGGCGGTGGAATCGGAATGACGGTTGTCAATAATGAGGCAGAACTCGACGAGGCAATCGCCAAATCCAGCAGGACTGCAGCTGCGGCATTCGGCGACTCCACGGTCTTTATCGAAAAGTACCTCGCAAAACCGAGGCATATTGAGGTGCAGGTCTTTGCGGATTCGAAAGGGAATGTCATCCACATGTTTGAGCGTGAATGCTCGATTCAGAGAAGACATCAGAAACTCATCGAAGAGGCCCCGTGCCCCATTATGACCCCTGAGTTTCGCGAACGCATGACGCAGTCTGCCATCACCGTTGCAAAGACCTGCGGATATGAGAACGCGGGAACGGTCGAGTTCCTCTATGACAACGGAAACTACTACTTCATGGAGATGAACACGAGACTCCAGGTGGAGCATACCATAACCGAACTGATTACTGGAAGGGATAAGGTCCGCATGCAGATAATGGTCGCTGCAGGTGAGCCGCTTCCCTGCGGACAGGATGAAATAACCTGCAGAGGGCACGCCATCGAGTGCCGTATCAATGCGGAAGACCCGATGAATGACTTCCAGTCGGATGCTGGAAAGATTACGCACTACCGCTCCCCCGGAGGTCCCGGAATCCGTATCGACAGCAGCATTCACAACGGGTATTCAATTCCCCCGCACTATGATTCGATGATTGCAAAGCTGTGCGCGTCTGCGATGACGCGTGAGGAGACAATTGCCCGTATGCGCCGCGCGCTGATGGAGTATGTTATCCTCGGAGTTAAGACGACCCTCCCGCTTCACTATGCGGTAATGAACAATCCTGACTTCATTGCCGGAAACACCCACACCCATTTCCTCTCAGAGCCTGCGGTGCAGAAATCCCTGCCTGCCTATATGCGTGAGAGCGAAACACGCATGCATCAGCTTGCGGTGTCATTAAAGACCGGAAAAGACAAAACGGTGGCTGTAACAGCCGCAGTTTCGGCATATATGAGTGCGCTTGCGGCAAAGAAGGCTGCGGAAAAGCGGTGAGATTTCCCGCAGATTTTCCGCAACCTATATATTTCCAGACATCATTCATTATATGCAATCTGTGAGACTCGTCTTTCAGATGTGTTTTGCTGCGCTGGCCTAGCTGGTTAGGGCGCGGGACTCATAATCCCGAGGTCGGGGGTTCGGATCCCTCGCGCAGCACTTTTGTGTCATTGTTTTTTCTGTATTTTTCGGTATCTCCCGGAATTCATTTTGTAATCCCGTATCCGGGAGTCCGCACTGCTGCACACTGCTGTGTCCGGCAGTGTCGTTTCTGAAATGTCTCCGGTGTGCCTGAAAAAGAGATCTATTGGATAACATGTATCGGATAACATGTATCGGATAAAATAATTATATAATCAAAGTGCGTAATCAAAGTACGCGGAGCAGAGAACAGGCATCGGATGATGCCTGTTTTCCGCGGACTGTATGGTGATGTGACATCATACCCGCAATCAGCAGAACTGCTGATTATTTACTCGTCTTTCCGGTCTTTGCAGGTGCAGTCTGCTGTTCTTTCTTTGCAGCTTCTTTTGCCTGCTTAGCCTCTTTTTTGTGACAGGTCACGTAAATTCACCTCGGTTGACTTTTTGTCTTTCCTCGTAGAGATGATGCGGGTGAAAGGCTGTATTTACATTTCTCTTTTACCTGTATAAGGATTCCGGCAGCAACCTGGCACAACCTGCTTTCCGCAGGCATTTCTGCCGGAATCTGCCGGTATTTCAGCCAGGTTCCGCGGGGAAATATCAGGTCTTTTATTTTCGCGGGAAGTACGGACACTTCTCTTTCAGACATTCACGGTTCTCATCCGAATGACTGCAGAGAATTTTTTCCGGAAGTTCCATACATATACCAGTATGCACAGCAACAAACCGCACTGCAGTTTTAATCGCGGTACATGAATCACGTCTGCAGCAGCGCGGGCCTCCGGTCTTTCCGATTTCAGCAAGACACTCTGATGTGAGCTGCATGCCAAGTCCCCAGTTTTCTTTCGAAAGAGGTGTTGTCTTCAATGCAACGGAGAGAAAAATTCCTGCGGAAAGCCCCGCACCGCAGGAGCCTGCAAGACCGCAGAAACTGCCGGGTATTTTTTTGCCCCGCATCTCCGCGGCGTCAAGGGCTGCCTGCAAATCTATGTCTCCTCCTGCATTATGGTATGCAGTAAGAAGGGATGCGGCAACAATTACATGATACTCGGGGCCGTGGGTGTGAACCGAGGGAGATGCAGCAATCTCTTCCAGAATTTCAACCGGATTTTTCGAATCCGTGTTCAGGCACACATATTTTATCCGAGCATACGCCGCGTCCGCGTGGCATGCGTCGCAGATATAGTGTCCGTTTCTGCAGACTGCAGTACTTTTCTCCTCTTTTCCGCAGACCGCGCATTTCATCAGCTCTGCTTTTTCAAGGTAGATGATATCTTCTCCGCAGATAAGACATCCTGTTTTGGCATTTTCAGTGTTCACCATTTTCAGTGTTCCTTTATCCTCTTCCTCAGTATTCAATAAATCCCTTCTCGGTATTCAATAATTCTCTTCCTCAGTATTTCTTTTTCCCGCAGGATTATGGTCATGTGTCCGCCCGGTCTTTTTCTGCGGCATTGTCGTCTCTTCTTTCCCCCTTCCTTCTTGCAGTTGCTGCAAGATAGACTCCCGGAATCATCAATACAAAGGCGATGACTATGAGGGGGCTTGGGATTTCCAGGAAGATAATACAGGATACTATGGCTGCAAGAAACGGATTGATGCCGTAAATTGCACATGCTTTTGCTGCGCCGAGATGTCGTTCGGAATAAACAAGAAACAGGATATTCAGACCATAGATGACGACACCAAGGGCCATAACTGCTGCTATTGTTCCGGGGGCCGGGAACTGCTCCCCTAAGATTAGCGCGATGACCAGGGCTCCGATTCAGGGGAATATTCCTTTACAGGCAACAACTTCAACAGGATTTTTATCAGCCGTCTTTTTCATGAAGTTGTTTTCAAAACCCCAGAATACACAGGCAAGGACTATGAGAAGCAAACCGGGGGAAAATGTGAAACTCTCCATGCCCTGAAATGAGACTGCCATACATCCGACTGTAATAAGAATGATTGCAAACCAGAGGCGTCTTGGAATCATTTCCTTAAACAGAATAAGTGCAATCACAGCTGTTGTTACGGTTTCAAAATTATTCAGAAGTGACGCGTTTGATGCAGCAGTGAGAGACAGACCTGCCATCATTGAAATTGCTGCAAGCATCTCGGTTACTGCAAGTCCGGATATCCACGGGATATCAGATTTTGAGAGATGCTTTTCTCCTCTAAGTACAGGTGTATTCCGTCCGAGCAGGCCCAGAATCCCGATTCCTATGCCCGCCCCAAGATTTAATAGTGCTGCAGTTGTAACAGGAGGGATATCAGTTACCACTATTTTACAGAGCGGCGGGCTCAGTGCTGCAATAAAGGCAGCAATAACTGCAAATATAATGGCTGTTTTTGTGATGCTTATACAGGTGTGCATAGTTACTGTCAGTGTCCCCTTCCGAGTGCGATGCTAACCAGCGTATCTATATCAAGCACCGTTTCAAGTGCTGCGGCAAGCCGGTCATATTCAGCCTCAGCTGCTGCTGATGACATCACCGCATCGGGGTTTTCCGGAGCCAGGGAATCCTCCTCCGGAAAATTGAGTTTTAGTTCCGGCACAATTCCGAGTACCGGAATCCCGGTGAGTTCTTCAAGGATTTTCCTTCCGTCATTGAAGAGTTTTATGTCTCCGCTGAATTTGTTGACAATAACTCCTTTAACAAGCGGTCTTACATCATCGGGGAGCAGCCGAATCGTGCCGTACACCTGCGCGAAGACACCTCCCCGTTCGATATCTGCGACAAGGATTACCGGAATCCGCAGCTTTTGCGCCGGAAGGATATTTGCAATATCCTTTTCATAAAGGTTGACCTCGGCTGCTCCCCCTGCTCCTTCGACCACAATAACCTGACACTCTTTTTCCAGAGCATGATATGCTTCGGCCGCCTTTTCCAGCAGGTAATCGGTTTTTTGGTAATATTCGGACACTTCATCGAAGGAAAACGGTTTTCCGAGAAGAATCACCTCTGACCTGTTATTCCCCGCGGGCTTTAAGAGAACCGGATTCATCAGTCCGGACGGTTTTGCGCGCGCCGCTTCCGCCTGAGCTGCCTGTGAGCGGGCAATCTCACAGCCGTTATCCAGCACACAGCTTCTGCTGCTCGTGTGCTGCGCCTTAAACGGAGCGACCGTCACTCCTTTGTCTGAAAGTATTCTGCAGAGTCCGGTTACAATGGTGCTTTTCCCGACATGGGAAGAAGTCCCCAAAA
>JAGHSU010000157.1 GCA_018065685.1 Candidatus Methanocorpusculum equi
TCTATAGACAACATATATTATATCATAATGGTCTATCGAATCTTCGTTGAGAAAAAACCGGGGGTCAGTCAGGAAGCCTCCGCTTTGAAAACCGAAATAAATACTTTGCTTGGCATAAAAGGCGTCTCCAATGTCAGAATCATTAACAGATATGACGCGGAAGGACTCTCGGAAGACCTCTTCCGCTACGCAGTAAAGACGGTTTTTTCCGAGCCGCAGACAGATACCGTATATCAGACGCTTCCGGCAGATGAGCAGCTGCCAAATGTCAGAATCCTTGCCGTGGAAGCCCTTCCCGGCCAGTTTGACCAGCGGGCGGCATCAGCTGCCGAGTGTATCCAACTGATATCCCAGCAGGAGCGCCCGCAGATAAAATATGCGCGCACCTATATCTTTGAAGGAAAAATAACCGATAGGGACTTTGCCGTAATCGAACACCATCTCATAAACCCGGTCGAATCAAGAAAGGCATCATCCGACTTACCGGAGAGTCTTGTAACCCCCTGTCCGGTCCCGGAAAAGGTTGAGGTAGTCGACGGGTTTACGAAACTCTCCGCCGAAGGGCTTACTGCATTTATCCGGGAACGCGGCCTTGCAATGGATTTGGGAGATATCACCTTCTGCCGCGACTACTTTGCATCTGAAGGACGTGACCCGACCATTACCGAAATAAAGATGATAGATACCTACTGGTCGGACCATTGCAGACACACTACGTTCCTGACAGAAATAGACGCGGTCAAAACAGAAAGCCCAGTTCTGCAGAAGGCATACGATGAATATCTGAAGGTGAGACAGACCCTCGGCCGCACAAAACCGGTTTCACTGATGGATATCGGGACAATAGCTGCAAAATATCTGAAGGCCGAAGGGAAACTGGACAAGCTCGACGAGTCCGAAGAGATCAACGCGTGTACGGTTAAAATCACCATCGAACATGACGGACGGGATGAGGCCTGGCTTCTGCTCTTCAAAAACGAAACGCACAACCACCCGACAGAGATTGAGCCGTTCGGAGGGGCTGCAACCTGTATCGGAGGCGCAATCCGTGACCCGCTTTCCGGAAGGTCATATGTCTATGCTGCAATGCGCCTTACCGGGTGCGCAAACCCGTTAAAGCCCATTTCAGAAACGCTCCCCGGAAAGCTTCCGCAGAGAAAAATCGCATCCTCAGCCGCTGCAGGTTACAGTTCGTACGGAAATCAGATAGGACTTGCAACAGGTATCGTAGATGAGATTTATCATGACGGGTATGCTGCAAAGCACATGGAACTTGGTGCCGTGCTCGGCGCTGCCCCTGAGGAAAATGTTGTGCGGCGCACACCTGAAGCCGGTGACAAGGTTATTCTTCTGGGCGGCAGAACCGGAAGAGACGGGTGTGGAGGAGCCACCGGTTCATCCAAGTCGCATACCGCAACTTCGATTGAAACCTGCGGTTCAGAGGTGCAGAAGGGAAATGCGCCTGAAGAGCGTAAAATCCAGCGCCTGTTCAGAAACCCGGAAGCATCTCGGATGATTAAGCGCTGCAATGATTTCGGCGCGGGAGGTGTCTCTGTTGCAGTAGGCGAACTGGCAGACGGTCTTGAGATTGACTTAAACGCAGTTCCCAAAAAGTATGAGGGGCTTGACGGCACAGAGCTTGCCATCAGTGAGTCGCAGGAGCGGATGGCGGTTGTTGTTGCGGCAGAAAATGTCCCCCGCTTTATTGAGCTTTCCCGTGCGGAAAACCTTGAAGCAGCGGTCATTGCCTCAGTAACGGATGCACAGCGTGTTGTTATGCGGTGGAACGGGGATGTTATCGTAGACATCTCCCGTGAGTTTTTAGCATCGAACGGGGCACCGAAGCACATCACGGTAGAGATGGATAGTCTCGGCACCTGGCAGCGCTTTGTAAAAGGCAGTTTCACGGAGAACTACCGGAAACTTGTAACAGACCTCAATGCCTGTTCCCACCGCGGTTTGTCCGAACGGTTCGACTCAACCATCGGTTCGGGAACGGTTCTTATGCCCTTTGGAGGAAAGTATCAGCAGACGCCGGTTCAGGCGATGGTCCACAAGATTCCGGTTGAGACGGGAGACGCCGCGGACTGTTCGGTAATGGCCTGGGGATATAACCCGTACATCACAGAAAAAAGCCCGTACCACGGAGCATATCTTGCGGTTTTTGAGTCGGTCTGCAAACTGATTGCAACAGGGGCTGCGTTTTCCGAGGTGTACCTTTCGCTTCAGGAGTTCTTTGAAAAGTTAGGATCGAATCCGAAACGCTGGGGTAAACCGGCAGCTGCGCTTCTCGGGGCGTTTTCCGCACAGATGGCGCTCGGGGTTGGCGCTATCGGCGGAAAGGATTCGATGAGCGGCTCGTTTGAGCAGCTTGATGTGCCGCCGACACTTGTCTCGTTTGCGGTAACCCATGATAAAATCCCTCATATTGTCTCAAACGAACTGAAGAGCGCAGGAAATCATATCGTCTGGCTTAAGGCGGAGTTTGACGCGGAGACCGGACTTCCGACACCGTCGTCTGTCCTGAAAAACATTGATACCATCACCTCTCTGATGCGTCAGGGAAGGATTGTCTCCTGCAGCACGTCCGGATTCGGCGGTGTCGCCGAGGTGCTTTTCAAGGCAGCTCTCGGGAACCGCATCGGAGTTAAATTTATGAAAGGGATTTCTGTTCAGGATCTGTTCGGCTACTCCTACGGCTCGTTTGTCGCTGAAGTCATCCCGGGTACGGAAATCCCGGGAACAATGCTTGGTGTGACAACAGTCGAGCCGTTCCTTGTCCTTGGAGATGAGGCACTGCCTCTCTCTGAGCTGCAGAAATCCTATGAATCGGTCTTAGAGCCGCTCTATCCGTGTAACATCTCCCATGGTAGTGTAAAGGTGCCTGTTGTATCATATGATACGCGAAGCACGGCAAAGCCGAAGGAACGCTTTGAACACCCGAGAGTGCTGATTCCGGTCTTCCCCGGAACAAACTGCGAGTATGACAGTGCAAAGGCGTGCGCACGTGCAGGTGCTGTTCCTGAGATTTTTGTTATCAACAATCTGACAGCAGAAGGCATCTCCGCATCTGCGAAGGCGTTTGCCGAAGCGGTTGCCCGTTCCCAGGCAATCTTTATCCCCGGCGGATTCTCCGGAGGAGATGAACCGGACGGCTCGGGTAAATTCATTACGGCATTTTTCAGAAATGAGCTGATAAAGAATGCGGTCCATGATCTGCTGCAGAACCGCGACGGGCTGATGTGCGGTATCTGTAACGGATTCCAGGCACTGATTAAACTGGGACTGGTTCCCTACGGCGAAATCCGTGATGCGGAAGAGGATTCACCGACGCTGACGTTTAACACCATCGGACGCCACCAGTCAAAGATTGTGCGTGTCCGTGCAGCGTCGGTAAAGTCTCCCTGGATGACAAAGGTAAACACAGGAGATATCTTCTCAGTCCCGATTTCCCACGGAGAAGGCCGGTTTATCGCGTCCGAAGACCTTATCCATGAGCTTGCGGAAAACGGTCAGATTTTAACCCAGTATGTGGACTTAAACGGCATTCCGACGACGGATGTTCAGTTTAACCCGAACAATTCGATGTGGGCTGTGGAAGGAATCACCTCTCCTGACGGCAGGGTCCTTGGAAAAATGGGTCATGCGGAACGGATTGGTGACGGCCTTTACCGGAATGTTTCAGGGGAGTACAAGATGCATCTCTTTGAGTCGCTCGTGGAGTATTTCCGGTAATCCGGTTCAATTACCTCCTTTTTCCCTCCAAAGTTAATGTAACGAACTTTATATGCTTTGAAAACAGATGTTTATACTATTTAGAGACAGTGATACTATGGCACACTTCTTACGTATCAAAAGCTTATTTGCGAAACTGTTCAGTAAAAAACGGTCGCGGGTAGGTATCTATGGTCCGCCGAACGCAGGAAAGACCACTCTTGCAAACAGAATCGTCCGCGATGTTACCGGAGAGGCATTAGGTCCCGCGAGTGAAATCCCGCATGAGACCCGCCGTGCACGCAGAAAGGAAGGCGTTGAGATTAAATCCGACTCCGGTTCCAAACTCATGATTGATATTGTCGATACCCCTGGTGTTACCACCAAAATCGACTACCACGAGTTCCTCGAGTACGGAATGGAGCAGGATGAGGCAATTAACCGTGCACGCGAAGCAACCGAAGGCGTTGCAGAGGCCATGCACTGGCTTCGTGAGGACATTGACGGTGTTGTCTATGTTCTGGACAGTACCCAGGACCCGTTCATGCATGTAAACATCATGATGGTCGGTATCATCGAGTCCAGAAAACTCCCGGTCATCATCGTTGCAAACAAGATTGATCTTCCGGATGCAGCCCCGCAGAGAATCAAAAGCGCGTTCCCGCAGCACCCGGTTGTTGAGATTTCCGGTCTTGAAGGAAACAACATGGATGCCCTTTATGCAAAGATGGCGGAGGTATTCAAATGATTCAGGGTGTCCAGCTTGACATGATTTCCGCTGACATGATGTCGAAGATGACCTCCTACGAAAAGATCAGACTTATTCTCGACGATGTACACAACGGCTCGGTTGTTGTTCTCGAAAAAGGTCTCTCTCCCGATGAGCAGGGTCGTCTTCTTGAAGCAACCATGATGGAAATTGCACCCGGCGGATTTTCCGGTATTGAAATTGAAACCTATCCTGCATTTGACGGGGACAAATCATTCGTGCAAAAACTTTTCGGGAAGAAAAATAAAGAGCAGCATTTAATGGTCATTGGTCCTGTTGAACAGCTGAAGATGCTTACCAGAGACAAGGACAGACTTATTGCCTGGGCATCAGCTCCGCAGTAAACGCACACGTTAAATCAGATACAGTTATGCCGCATAAATGTATGAAATGCGGACGTGAGTTCCGCGACGGATCGGTTGAGATTCTGAAAGGCTGTCCCTCGTGCGGGGGAAAGAAATTTGTCTACGTCAGCAACCGCGTTAAAAACGCGGATGTCCTCGAGGAGAAAACGGTTGCCGCAATTGCAGCAGAAACAAAGCAGGAGGTTCTTGAGGTCCGCCCGGATGCAAGACCTGCAGAGAATGCCGCAGACATCCTGGACAGAGTGGAAAGCGTCCGGATTATGGGCAAAGGAAAATATGAATTAAATCTGGAGCGTCTGGCAGGCTCCCGTGATTTAATCATCGGCATGGGAACAGACGGAAGATATGTCGTTGATCTGAACTCAATGTCCAATACGAAAAAGAAGAAGTAGACGTTAACGTCTTCTGCCAAAAAATCTTTTTTACCTCTTTGTGTTTGTTACTTCTTTGTGTTTATTTTATCTCTTTTGCGGATATCAGTGACAGGCCCAGCGCCCGGGATATACAGCGGTTCAGTAATAGTTTTGTAATCTGACAGGTAAAAGCAACAGTTATTTCAAAAGTGGCTAAGGAATGAGATAGAGTGTCGATCTAAGTTAAGGAAGTTATTTCCAAACCCTCATTCCTTGTAATCTTATTATTTCGTTTTCAATCCTTAAGAGTGTTACCATTTACTGCGATGGGTGGTCAGGGAAAAAAGAATGTCTGTGTAGGACGTTTCGTCCTGATTTTTACTGTAATTCAGGCATTGTATCTGGTAAGTTCAATGTCAATGTCCATATTGGCCATTTCATTGTCGATAAATCCAAGTTCATAGGGATTTGCGGTAAGGGATATTTTTGCACCGTCGCAGGTAAATTCAAGGGATGAGCCCTGTGCCTCTCCTCTGAACTGATAATCCCCGAGATACGTCCATTTTGCATCAAGTGTGAATGGTGTTTCTCCATATCCGGCAATAGGAGCTTCAGCGGTTCCGCTGATTGTCATATTCCCATACCTGTCTGCAGATAGGTAAAATTCAGCGGACGCTGCACCGAAGAAGAGGGATTTTGTCCCATGCCAGTCTCCGAAAATCAGTTCCGCTCCTTGTTTGGAGACAGGGGGGTTCCGGGAACCGCCGGTGTTTCCGGAGCAACCGGTACTTCAGTAGATGGTGTTTCAGGAGCCGGGGTTTCCCGCACCAGTGTTTCCCCAGCGGGTGTTCCGGGGGTGTCCTCCGGTTGTGATGCGTACGTTGTGTAGTCAATCCCGGTAATATCCTGTGCGGTCTGCATAATCTCAGCAGTGTCAAACCCGGCTGATTCGTAGACCGGGATGATGACCGGGCATACTATCAGAGCAAGGGCCAGTATAATCGTGAGTATATTTGCCATATATTTTATTATATATTTTTTAAGGGAAATAGATTTTGGGAGGTATCTGCTGTTTTACACAGAGGGACGCTCTGTAATTTACACAATCTTTCGCAGATGAGAAACCGCAAGTCCCCCGTCCGGAGAAATCACTGCATTCATCTGCACCATCTCGTGCGGGGATGCTGCAGCATCTTCTACTCCTTTCTCTATCGAGAGCAGACGTCTGGGCTTTTGGGGTTCTGTTGTCCAGGACATCCTCCATATGTGGTCAAACAAATCAGAAAGCTGAATCTCCTGCTCTTTTGGAAGAGCACCTGCTGCGAGCAGGAATACACAGGTCACCTTCTGTCCGGAAAAAACACGCAGTATGCGGTTCATCATCCGGAAAAAGGAGTAGAAATCCGACTCTGCCCCCGCGGATGGGAGATAGGTTGTAAGAGAATCCAGAAAAATGAGTGAACCTGCAGGGTTTGCCGCAGTCTTTTCCAGAAGCGCCGGCAAACTCCCCTTTTCCGGAATGCCAGCATCATACAGACAGAGTGACAGCGCATCACATTCTTCTGCGGTCAGATGGAATGTACGTTTCAGGTCAGCAAGCAGAATATCCGCGGATTTTTTTGAGGAGATGTACTGAAGTCTGCCGGAAACACCGGACTCTGCAGAAGGTGTTTCTGTGAGATGACAGAGTATTGTCTGCATCAGAAGATCGCCTCCTGCACCTGAGTCAGACAGCAGAAGAACCGAAGACCCTACGGGGATGCCGCCTGAGAGTGCTGAATCCAGTGCCGGGTTGCATGTATTTATGCGGATATCCTCATTCATACTTATACATTGGAAAAAGGAGGAGATATAGTTGTCTGATACAGGTGTCTCAGATAACCTGAAGGTTCGGGATTCTCATCTTCGGAACGAGTGCACCGGATAAGGATTTTGTCTCTTTTGAGATGGTAAGATTGCCTTTGAGGATATCAAAGACGTTTCCGGCAAGCATCGCCTTTTTCACCGGCTGTACAAACTCCTCGCCTTCTGCCAGATATGCATTGGCTGATTCAACGGAGAACTCTCCTGTTAAGGGGTTTGCTGTGTGGGCGCCGATGACCTCTTTTACATAAAGACACGGCTTTTCCAGAACATCCTCTTCAGGTGCGGAGATAGTCAGGCAGTGCGGCGATATGACCGTACTGCCGTTTCCTGTCCGGTGTGCATGTCCGGTTGAGGCGGCCCCTGCCTGTGCCGCAGTCTTTGCATCATAGAGATAGGACTGAAGCACTCCGTTTCTTATAATTGACAGGTCATGTGCAGGTGTTCCCTCTGTATCAAACCTGCGCCAGGCATCCCCTTCCTTTTTCATCGGGACATCGGTTATGGAAATCTCAGGAGATGCAACTGCGCCCACGAGTTTTCCCGCGTATACTGATTTTCCGGTCAGTATGTTTCTTCCGTTCACTGCTTCGGAGAAGAGTTCCAGAATGAGGGCATCTGCAGCGTCTTCCGAGAAGACCACATCATACTTCTTTGACTCAATGTTTACACCGTTTCGTGACGATGAGGCAAAGTATGTGGCCTCCTCGCCAATCTTTTCCGGATTCAGCCGCGCAGAAAACGGTGATGAATCATAGGAGTATCCGGTTGAATCCTCACAGATAGCATCCATCCCGAGGGTGATGTCTGAAAACTCCCGCTCAAGACAGATACCGTTTGTGTTAACAAGAACCGAGCGGCCTTTGGATATGGTCACAGCCCCTGACACAGGCCGTGCCTCCGGATATTTGGCAGCGCCTGCATTCATACGGGAGAGGTATCCCGCGGCAGTCTCCGCTGATATCTCAAGGTCTTTATCAATCGGATTTTCCCCTGCAGGAATCTCCTGTTTTTCCGGAAAACCATTCCAGCCAATAACCGTATCTGAGAGCTTTGCAGAGGAAACGGCAGCCGAAAGCGCCTCCTTTAGTTTCGTCACATCAGATGTCGCGGAGATTCCGATTTTCTTATCTTTAACCACGCGGAAGTAGACCATCGTCTCTGCATGTTCAAACAGGGACGAGATGTCGGTCCCCCTCTGTTCCAGTGTCAGGTCATTAAAGGATGCGGTATAGATTTCCACCTCGTCGGCGAGTCTGCTTCCTTTGGAAAGCAGGGCATCCAGGTCAATGTTTTCGGTTTTCACGGTATCAGGCATTTCCGGCACCTCCTACAGTAGCTTCAGTCAGATACACGTGCGGAGCTCCGTCGGAGACCGGGACGTTCTGTCCTTTTCCGCACATTCCTGATGACATGCGGCGCTCTTTGCCGCATAATGAGATGTTGTGGAGAACCGAGAGGATGTCGCCTGAAAGCGATACGTCGCGGAGCATCTGCGTTGTCTCCCCGTTTTCAATCTTATATCCGTACTTCGCGTTGAACTGGAATACACCGCGTCCCGGGTCAACCTGGCCTCCGCGCGATCCGATTAACAGAATCCCGTTTCTGCAGGTTTCGAGAATCTCTTCATAGGAGGCGTCGCCTTCTTTGATGTAGGTATTGCTCATCCGGACAAGCGGCTGCATACCGGGTTCTGCCCGCGCGTGTCCGGCTTCCCCGCTTTCAAGACCCACTGCCGCGAGGGTCTCGCGTGAATGCATAAATTTGTTTACCACACCCTGTTTAATCAGTTCACACGGTCCTGCTGCAATTCCTTCCGCGTCGAAGGGTTCATACCCGTAGCCGTGCATCGACGGGTCGTCGATGATGGTGACAAGTTTTGAGCCGACCTGTTCTCCGCACCGTGGACCTAAGACTGACACTCCGTCGCGCACCTGGTCTCCTTCCGATGCATGCCCGACCGCTTCGTGGGCAAACACTCCGCCGATTGCCGGATCAAGAATCGCGGGCATTTTTCCTCCGGGGACTGCTTTTGCACTCAGGAGATCAAGTGCGGTTTTTGCACAGGACTCTGCCTTTCCGATGAAGTCTGTAGTCCGCAGAGGCCCTACAACCGCGTCCTGCTCATAGTTCATCTGCATATCTCCATTGTTTGCCGCGACAGCAGTTACCGTATAAAGCGTTCTGCAGACCGAGGACCGGGCCTCATATCCGTTTGCATCCTCGAAGTATACATCCAGATACTGTTCCGCGTACCGGGCAGTTGTCGCAGCGATTCCCGGGAGCTGTGCCGCGCGCTCCAGAGTCAGCAGTTCTTCGGTTTTTTCTTCGAGCGGCCGCTCTTTCTGCTCTCTCGCAGAGGCATTCCATGAGTGAGGGGTCCCGTACGGGACATCAGCCACATCTGCTTTGACTGTGGGAAACGATGCCAGTTTCGCCGCGCGTTCGACTGCGGCACGTTTTGCTTTTTCGTCGTCCATATCAAAGGGAGAGACACAGGCGTATCCCCACCCGGTTTTCCCGAGGACACGGATGAGGGCTTTTTTGCTGTATGAGGAGCCAGCATTTTCCACTGCGCCGTTTTCAGTCTGGATGGAGATGGTGTGTCCGTTTACCAGACGAATGTCATAGTAGCGTATGGTATCCATGGATATTATATATGTCAGCAAACCAAAAAGAGCTTCCTAATCATTGGGACTGCAGGAACCGGTGCGGATGTTTTTTCGTTTAACAGCTGCCGCAGGGCCGTGTTCCGGTAGGAAGACATACTTAACTATTTATAGGTAGATGTCCATAATTAATAGATATAATGCAGAGCGAACAGTTTGTCCACAATATCCGCAGAAAGCGTGTCATGAGTACCGATGGAAAAATTATCGGACAGATTAAAAATATCTCCTTCGATGCCGCAACCGGGCAGTTACTGCGTCTTGTTATCCGACCTGACGCATCCTTTGACACAACCGGTTTCAGAGTTGAGAATGAAGCCATTACAATTCCGTTTGAAGCAGTAAAAGATATCACGGACTTTATCGTTGTTGACCGCTATATGCTGCATTAACCAGGCAGCATCTTTTTTCCGGAATAATTCATTTGGGGAGAATGTTCTGTTGTCATAAGAAGAGTGGAACATGCCGTTCTCTCCGAAAACCTTAATATCGTATCCTTCCTTATATAGTAAACAATGGTAAAACGGATTGCAGAAATAGAAGCAGAACTGGAATTTGTCGCAGACGTTGAAGGAAAGAAAGACTGCCTCATGTCACAGCAGGGAGATCTCTGGTTTAACATCGATGTTCCGAAAGGACACGGACTCAAGGCAGGAAGCAGAGTCCGCGTCATTGTAGAGACTATAGACACACAGTAAATCTGATTCAGACCATGAAAGACTTAAGTTCGCGAAAACCTTCGTTTTCACTTTCGAATGCATCTCCCAGGACCATCATAATCGGCTTTCTGATTCTCCTGTTAATTGGTCTTGTTATCATTATGATTCTTTTTGCAGGAGAGGCCTCAATGGATGCTGATGATACTGTGTACATTGACGAATCTTTGAAAACAATCGTTAATTATGGCGATGATACGCCGCAGGACTACTGGGTGCAGTACAAAATTTACCGTGAAGACGGCATTTTGTCACGCGAGCAGGTTGGGGACCTTTATTCGTATATAATGACATTCAGGAAAGGACCGAATGTTACCGAATACAAGATTCCGCTCAAAAAAGGAGATTATCAGATATTTATCTACATCTCAACGGTGGAGGAAAATCCGAAACGGGTTACCGGTTTCATCCGTTCAATAACTATCTAAACAATAACTATCCAAATTGGTGAATCACATGCAAGTATTTGACAATGTTAATCTATTTAACCCTGCAGACAGTTCATGGGAGCTCTCATCTTTTTCCGTGGAAGATGGTAAAGTAGCCCTCATCGGTCCGTCCGGTTCCATCCCGGGGAAAACCGCACAGATCTCAGAGGCAAACGGGTAGTTCCCGGATTAATCGACTGTCATGTCCACATTGAAAGTTCACTTCTGATTCCCCGCGAGTTCGGGCGTCTTATCTTTTCTCACGGTGTCACAACCGCAGTCTGCGACCCGCACGAAATCGCAAATGTGGCAGGGACTGCAGGAATTGACTTTATGCTCGGGGATGCAAATGCATCCCCTGCTGATCTGTTCTTCATGATTCCATCCTGTGTGCCGGCAACACCTCTTGAAATAGGAGGGGCTGCAGTTACTGCAGATGACATGAAAAAGTATGTGGGAAACCCCCGTGTCTTAGGCCTTGGAGAGATGATGAATGTCCCAGGTGTTCTCAATAAAGACCCGGAGGTCATTGCAAAGCTTGCCCTTTTCAGACACATCGACGGTCATGCCCCGCAGGTCACAGGGGATGCCCTGTGCAGGTACTGCGCCTGCGGGATTTCAACAGATCATGAGTGTGTATCTGCAGATGAGGCACGGGAAAAGATTAAGCGCGGCATGCGCATTCTGCTGCGCGAAGGAGATGCCGCGAAAAACGTTGCCGCATTAACACCTGCGGTAACTGCTGAGACGGCATCACGGTGTGCATTTGCAACCGATGACCGTCATGCGGATTCACTCCTGGATGAAGGGTCGATTGATAACTGTATCCGTCAGGCAATGAAGGCTGGAATGTCCCTTGAGACCGCACTGCGGCTTGCAACACTTTCTGCGGCAGATATCATGGGCCTATCAGACCGCGGCCTCATCGCTCCGGGAAGAATTGCTGATTTCTGCGTGCTCGAAGACAGCGCTGAGTTCCGCGTTGCGGATGTGTACAAAAACGGCATTAAATTTGTGAGCAGCCATACTAATGCACAGTGTCCGGATGTCTCATTTCCGCCGTTTATCATCCCCTCCCTTTCAAAGGAGGATCTGAACCTTCCGGACGGAAATCTGAAGACGATTGAAGTATTCCCGGGAGAGCTGATAACAGATGCTGTTCCCGGAACAAAAGATGCGGATGGTGTTAATAAAGTAATATGCATAGACAGGTATCGCGGCAAAAAATTCGGAGTTGCGCAGGTTTTGGGCCTCGGTCTCCGGAAAGGGGCAGTTGCATCATCCATCGGGCATGATGCACATAACATTATCGCAGCAGGAGCGGATGATGACGACCTGCTTTCTGCAGTCTCTGCTGTTGCCCGGGCAGAAGGCGGAATGGCGGTCTGTATCGACGGGAAGATGACCATCCTCCCGCTTCCTGCGGGGGGTCTGATGACCTGTGAACCGTATGAAGAGGTCTCTGAAAAACTGCGTGCACTAAACAATGAGGTGGAAAAAACGGGGGCAGTCGGTCATGTGTTTATCCAGCTGAGTTTCCTCGGACTTACGGTAATTCCGCACCTTAAGATTACGCCGCGCGGTCTTTTCGACGGGGATGCCTTTACGGACACCGGAATTCTGTGGTGAGAAACTATATCTAATCCAAAAACAAATAATTATAATATGAAAGGCAAAGTAGTTATCTGTATTCTGCTTGTCCTGGCACTCTTTAGTATACCTGCGGCTGCAGATGCAGGATCTTCACTCTCATTTCCGGAAGAGGGTTCTGCAGCTGACGACGGGAATTCGGATATTCCGCTTATTGAAAGCCCTGTGATGCTGAACGGGGAAAACAATTACGGGTATCTGCATGTTAATTCCGTTCAGATTAATCTGAAAAATACTGATGCAGATATCATAGTATCCTATGATATTGACCAGTGGATGGCCTTTCTGGTCTCAATATTCGGGACAGAGGATTTGAAAAAGCGTGTTCTTGGAGTTCTTCAGTATCCGGATGTAGGATATACCAATCAGGTGATTACTTTCCAGTATCTCGATGTAAAACGTGCAGTTCTTCACATCACGAATGCAGCTCTTGATAATCAGGATAACTCGTACTGGTATCGGGCACACACCTTTGGCTGTACTATTCCGAATCTCTACTTCCTTATCTATGATTCGGATGTCAGAAGTTTCACTAATGTGAAGGAAATGAGCAGAGGAATAGAATACTTCAAATCCTGATTTTTTTAAGAGAGGTGTCTGTTTATGAGAATATTTACCGGATGCGATATTGTGCGTACCGGAAGATTCACCTCACACCTTGATGATAAACGGTTTCTTGACCGCTGTTTTACCGAAGCAGAACAGATATACTGTTTTGAAAAGGCACATCCGGAAAAACATTTTGCAGCACGGTTCGCCGGAAAGGAGGCAGTGCTGAAAGCACTATCGGGGCTTGGCATCAGGTATCCGATTGGGTCTGTCGAGATTTTGAATGAACCGTCCGGAAGACCAATTGTGCGGATTTCAGAAAGGGAAACAGTTCCGGACGGTCTTTGCATCGATGTAAGCCTCAGTCATGACGGAGAATATGCCGCAGCATCTGCTGTGGTCTGTTTTTCAGAAGACACACCACCCGACAACATATGACGATAAATATTACCGAATGGCTTGACAAAACGGCAGCCCGTTTTCCGGAGGGACTTGCACTCCATGATGAACAGGAAGAACTAACGTACTTGGACTACCGGAAAAAAGCGTTAGGAATTGCCCGCTCCATCATTGAAAAAAACATCCGGCACGAACCGGTAATTGTTTATCTGGAAAAGGGGGTAAATATCCCCGTCTCCTTTTTCGGTATCGCATACAGTGGAAACTTTTATTCTCCGGTAGATACTGTACTCCCGAAGGCGAGGGTTTCTGTGATGCTTTCTGTTCTGCAGCCAAAGCTTGCGATAACCCGCCACGGCTTATCCAAATCCCTTGATGATGCGGGATATAAAGGAGAGCGCCTTTTCATCGAGGACATATGCCCGGCTGAAGATGATGAGGCAGTCGTGACATCTGCCCGCTCGGACAGAGGTGAGATATCGGGCGCAGAGGATCTGCTCTATGTTTTGTTCACTTCCGGGTCAACCGGTATCCCAAAAGGAGTTTCAATCACACACCGTTCGGTTATCAACTATATTGAGTGGGCAGACAGTGTTTTTTCCTTCACCGAACATGACTCGTTCGGAAACCAGGCGCCGTTTTATTTTGACAACTCAATCCTTGATATCTACTGCGCGGCAAAATCGGGCGCAGCTCTTTATATCATTCCAAAGCATCTCTTTGCCCAGCCGGTACCGCTTCTTTCCTATCTGAAGGAACACAGAATCACAACGATTTTCTGGGTGCCCTCAGCTCTTATTGTCCCTGCAAAACTGCATGCCTTCCGGAATGTTGATCTGACATCCTGCTTAAAGCGTGTTCTCTTCTGCGGGGAGGTGATGCCTGCGCGGCATCTCTCCCGCTGGAGGGCCGCCCTTCCGGATGTCTGCTATGCAAACCTCTACGGGCCCACAGAAATTACTGATGCCTGCGCGTACTATATCGTTGACCGCGGATTTGCCGATAATGAACCGGTCCCGATTGGAAAACCAATCCGGGGGGTTGAGATGTATCTCATCGCCGAAGAAGACGGCAAAATCCGCCGTGTATCCGAAGGAGATTCTGGGGAAATCTGTGTTGCAGGTGTCTGTCTTTCTCCCGGGTATTATCATAACCCGGAGAAAACACGTGAGGTCTTTGTTCCAAATCCCTTTGGTCCCGGACTTATGTATAAAACAGGGGATATCGGAAGGTACAATGTACACGGAGAACTTGAGTACATTTCCCGGAAGGATTTTCAGATAAAGCATCTGGGACACCGGATTGAACTCGGCGAAATCGAGACTGCTGCAGATTCTGTTGCGGGAGTCAGCCGCTCGTGCGCGCTCTATGATTCGGTGCGGCATAAGATTGTGCTTTTTGCGGAAACCAGCAATACTTCGTCATTCATCGAAGAATCCCTCGCGCTTCTGCTCCCGGATTACATGATACCAAACAAAATCATTATCATGGATGAGGTACCTATTAACTGTAACGGAAAAATTGACCGCACTCTGCTTCAGGAGTATATCACATGAAGGGAATATTTGAACACATTGTTGTAATCGGCTACGGTAAGATTACAGGAGAGGTCCTCTCCTTTGTTAACGCACAGAAAGAGAAGTATGGCTATCAGATGGAGTTCATCGAGTATGAGATTCATCCGGTAAGCATCACGCATAAAATCTGTACTGATGAAGGAATACCTTACGCGCAGATTCCGGAGAAGGCAAAGGTTACCGAAAAACTGCTTTCGATTCCGGAAAAGACGCTTATTATCAGTGCAAGCAACAACTATCTGTTCCCTGCAGAGGTTGTAAATAAGGATAACATTACGGTTATCAACTTCCACAACGCACTTCTCCCGAAGTTTCCGGGACGCAATGCACCGTCATGGGCGATGTTTGAAGGGGAGACTGAAGCAGGTATTACCTGGCACTATGTAACCCCGGGCGTCGACGACGGGGCAATTATTGTTCAGAAGAAGACGCAGATTACGCCTGATATGAAGGCATACGAGCTTGCGGGCATTCTGATGAACATCGCGTTTGAAGGATTCTGCGAGAGCTTCGAAGGAGTTGTTACCGGAACAGCCCCGGTTGTTCACCAGGTGTTTCCCCCGAACCGGAAGATCTACCTTTCAAAGATGGTCCCGAATGAGGGCGTGTTCAGCCTCGACGACAGCCCGGAGGACATCTACCGGCTTCTGCGTTCGACCGATTACGGGCTGAATGCCATCTTCCCGCACATGAAAACAAATTACCAGGGAAAGGAGATTGAAATCACCCGCTACCGGAAGATTTCCGCGGATAAGAAGGAGGATGACGGCTCATTATATCTTCCGCTTAAAGACGGGTCTTTCCTTAAGTTAAAATACAAGGAATTATAAAGAGATAAGCAGTATTACCCGAATCACCGGATACTGAGGTTGTTTATGAGTGCTGAAGAGAGAATCCTTAAGGTCCTCGAAGGAATTAATGAAAAGATTCTCACCTACAGCGGTGAGAATATGATGGAAGACGGAACGCTCGACTCCTTTGAGCTGATTGAGATTGTAAGCCAGCTTGAAGAGGAGTTTGATATTGAAATCGATGCGGAGTATGCAGTTATCGAAAACTTCGCAAACAAGGAGACCATCATTTCCCTGATGAAAAAACTCCTGAAAGAATAATTCCTTTTTTTGGATTGCTGTATTTTACTGTGAGTTAAGAGCGGATGTGGATTTCATCCGGACAGCATCATCCGGTTAATATAATATGTATCCCGACCAATAATTACACACAAATGGCAGAAACAGCAGATACTTACGATAAAGTCACCGAACTTGCCAGAAGAAGAGGATTTGTCTGGCCCTCCTCCGAAATCTACGGCTCGGTTGCAGGATTCATCGACTACGGACCCCTGGGTGCCATGCTCAAGCGCCGCATCGAAAACATCTGGCGCAGATTCTACGTCGTCCAGGAAGGATACTATGAAATCGAATGCCCTACGGTCGGCATCGAACCAATCTATGTGGCATCCGGACACGTCGGCGGATTCTCCGACAAAATGTTCCAGTGCCCGCACTGTAACGAGTACCTCCGCGCAGACCATGTTGCAGAAGCATTCGGGATTCCGCATGCAGGCACCATGTCCAAAGAGGAACTCCGCGAGGTATTAAAGGACAAGGAATGTCCCGCCTGCGGCAAAGTCTTAGTAGACCTCGAAGTCTTCGACTTCAACCTGATGTTTACCACCTCAATCGGACCGGGGGGACAGAGAAAAGGATATCTCCGTCCCGAGACCGCACAGGGAATGTTCGTTGACTTCCCGCGGCTTCTCAGATTCTATCGCGACCACCTCCCCTTCGGTGCAGTCCAGATAGGAAAATCCTACCGCAACGAAATCTCCCCGCGGCAGGGAATGATACGCCTGCGTGAGTTCACCCAGGCGGAAGCGGAAATCTTCGTCCACCCGAATGAAAAGAACCACCCGCAGTTTTCCCGCTATGCAGACTACTCCATGCCCCTCTGCGGCATCGCGCAGCAGGAAAAGGATGAACCTGCAATCGTCAGAACCATGCGCCAGGCAGTTGATGAGGGAATCATAGCAAACGAATATGTTGCTTACTATGTGGCAATGACCCACGATATCTTAACAACTGTCGGATTCAACCCGGACAAAATCAGATTCAGACAGCATATGCCCGACGAACGCGCACACTATGCAACGGACTGCTGGGATGCGGAGGCCTACTCGGACCGCTTCGGCTGGGTTGAAATCGTCGGTATTGCAGACAGAACAAACTATGACTTAAAGGCGCACTCCCGTGTCTCCGGTCAGAAAAACACCGTTTTCGTTCAGTATGCCGAGCCGAGAAAGGAACACAGAAAAGCTGTCATCCCCAACTTCGGAAAGTTAGGTCCGGTCTTCCGCGGAAAGGCAAAGGCGGTTGCGGAAGCGATGGCAAATGCCGAGCCTGCTGCAGACGGAATCCACGTAACTATCGACGGTGAGGAGATACACGTAACCCCTGAGATGTACACGGTAAAGGATGAAATGGAAGATGTCTTCGGAGAAGAGGTCATGCCGCACGTCATCGAACCGTCCTACGGCATTGACCGTATCTGCTACATGGTTCTTGAGCACGCCTGGCACGAGGATGTCGCAGACGGGGAACCGAGAACTGTTATGCGGTTTAAATCGGCAGTTGCTCCGGTGCAGGCTGCGGTTTTACCGCTGATGGCACGCGACGGACTTGACACTGCTGCAAAGGAGATTGTATCAGCCCTCCAGAACGAAGGAATCCAGACCGAATACGATGACGCAGGAGCAATCGGAAGGCGCTACAGGAGACAGGATGAGATTGGAACGCCGTTCTGTATCACCGTGGACTATGACACAAAAGAGGATGCATCGGTCACTGTTCGTGACCGTGACTCCATGAAACAGGTGCGCATCCCGATAGCAGATGTTATCACGAAGCTTCCGCTGCTCTTAAACGGGCGGCTCGCATTCGACACCCTGTAATTATAAAGCCGAAAATCAATCCGAAAAATCACAAAACCCATGCCGTACATAAGCCGCAGTCACATCCCGGAAAACACCATCGAAGAGCGTGCATACCAGACAGCAATCGCCGAACATGCTGAAACCGGAAACACCCTTGCGGTGCTTCCGACCGGAATGGGAAAGACTGCGGTTGCTCTTCTGCTTGCGGCAAAACGTTTGGACTGCGGCAAAATCCTGATGCTTGCCCCGACCAAACCGCTTGTCGAGCAGCACTACAGGTATTTTTCACAAAATCTCCTTTTAGACGAAGGAGACGTGGTTATGATAACCGGAGAGACAAAGCCGGAAAAGCGTGTCCAGCTTTTTACCTCCTCCAGATTCTGCGCGGCAACACCTGAGGCCGTCAAAAACGACCTCATCGCCGAACGGTACAATCTAAACGATGTTTCTCTTTTAATCGTGGACGAATGCCATCATGCATCCGGAAACTATGCCTATGTTTTCATCGCAAAACGTTACAATGAAACAGCAGAGAATCCGCTTCTTCTGGGGATGACCGCGTCTCCCGGGTCGGACAGTGAACATGTCGCGGAGATTTGCAGCAACCTGTCGATTCAGATTGTGGAAAGCAGAACAGAGGATGACCCTGATGTACGGCCGTATGTACATGAACGTGAGATGACCTATGTAACCCTCGAGCTTCCCGAAGAGCTCTGGCTTGCGGTTTCTGTTTTAAACAGCATGATTGAGGATCGTATCAGTCAGCTCAGAGCGCTTAATTACCATGTGCCGCAGCGGACGGCTCTTTCCATGAAAGCCCTGAACGGTGTGCTTGCGCAGATTCAGATGCGAATGCAGCAGAGAGACAGCACCGCCTATACGGCAGTATCTGTGCATGCGGAACTGATGAAGCTCAGGCACGGGGTAACCGTTGCCGAATCCCAGGGTTCAACTGCACTTAAAACATACCTGCTGCGGCTGCAGGGCGAGGCGGCAGGGGCAGGAAGCAAGGCCTCAAAACGGATAGCAGCAGACCCACGGTTCCAAAAGATTCTGGCGATGACTGAAGAGTGGACCACGGAGATTCACCCGAAGGCAGAAGCGGTTGTCCGTGCCGTACGGGAACAGCTGCTCGAGTCCCCCGATGCAAAAATCATTGTGTTTGTCTCCTTCCGTGACAGCGTGCAGATGATGACGGACTACCTGAATGCTGCAGGGATTGCTGCACAGCGTTTCGTCGGGCAGGCATCCCGCGATTCGGAAAAAGGTCTGTCGCAGAAACAGCAGATTGAAACCATCAGAAAGTTCCGCGAAGGAGAATATCAGGTTTTAGTTGCAACATCCGTGGGTGAAGAAGGTCTGGATATTCCGGCAACTAACCTTGTGATATTCTATGAAGCGGTCCCCTCGGAGGTCAGAAGTATTCAGCGGAAAGGAAGAACTGGCAGGAACTCATCAGGTAAGATTCTTGTATTCATCACCAAAGGCACTGCTGATGAAACCTATCGCTGGGTAAGTGATGCAAAGGAGAAGAAGATGCTCAAAGGGGTTTCCGTGATGAAGTCAGGCGCTATCCCGACACCCGTTCAGACGCCGCAGATTCTCTCAGAAATTCCTGCAGCAGGAAGTGCCTCCTACGGTCTTCCTGAAAAAAACGGGCAGATGACACTGGCAGACGCGGTAATTGAAGCCGCCCGTGAAGAAAAGGAAGAAGAGGATGAACGTTCGCGTGTTGTTATTGACAATCGTGAGATGTCATCCAAAGTAGCCGAGGTGTTAAGCAGTCTCGGGGCGCGCGTCTCTCTGATGCACATGGATGCAGGAGACTATGCTGCTGGAAGCAGAATTGTCATTGAACGAAAGACGATTCAGGATTTTGCAGATACTCTTGTGGACCGTGATCTCTTCGGTCAGATGAAAAAACTCGCAGATTCCGCGCTGCGTCCGGTTCTGATAATCGAAGGAGGCGGGATATCAGACCTTTGCGGTGCCAGGAATATCCATCCGAATGCAATCAGAAATACGCTCGCATCCATCGCGGCTGACTATGATATATCCATCTTATTCACCAAAGACGCAGAAGAGACCGCGCAGATGATTTATGCATTTGCCCGGCGTGAGACGGGTGAGCCGCATCCGGAGCGTTCAAAGCATAAAGCAAAGAATGCCCGCTCTGATAACGAGGCAATCATGTACATCCTGACCTCGTTCCCGGACGTGGGGCCTAAGGCGGCACGTCTTCTCCTTGGGAGGTTTGGTTCACTTAAAGGGATAATGTCTGCGACAAAGGAAGAGCTGATGTCGGTAAAAGGTGTCGGAGAAAAAACCGCATCCTCGATTTGTGCAGCATTCGAACACGCCTGGCATGAGTGAGGGTGTTTAGTCCCGCTGTAACCGAAATTCAGGTAAAAGAAGAGTTGCGTGAGTCGGAGTGATAAGCCTCCTTCTGTTTTAGCGGTATTTGGCTTAGCGTTGTACCCGGGTATTGATCAGGCGGTCTTTTAACCCTGTTTCAACTTTCGCCCGCAGAGATTCGCCGTTCCATCGCATACCGGTTTCAGCGTTCTGCATTTCTGCGTCATTACTCCGCCGGATGCGTATCGTTTCTGTTCCAGAGCTGTGACTCTCGCCACCCGTACTTGCGTACGGCTGCGTGCCTGAAGGCGGGAGGACTTTCCTCAGTGATTATTCACCGTAAACCGCGTGCTCCCTCTCACACATCTATATTATTTGTCTGCCTGATTATTAATTGTTTAAGTTTTCTCCGGCAGAGAGTGACTTTATCCAAAGACTCTTCTCGCCCGTTTCATCATCTCGACAACAGACACCCGGAAGGGGCATTGTGTCTCACACTGTCCGCACTCGATACAATCATCTGCATTTGCAGACAGTGCCCCATAGTGCCCGCGCACAGATTCGGGAACATCTTCTGCTGCCAACGCCATGTCAGTCAGTTTTGCTACAAGCGGGATATCGATGTGCGAAGAACAGGGAAGACAGTGGCCGCAGTACATGCAGCGTCCGGTAATCCTGACTTTGGTACAGGAGGATAATACCGATGCATAATCCTTTTCATCCGGCGAAGCAGACAGTGATGCAGCTGCTGTATTTACCTCTTCAGGGGTGCTTAGGCCCGGAAGAACCGAGATCACGCCGGGACGTTCCAGGCAGTATGAAATACATGCTGCAGGGGTTAAGGCACATCCGAACGGGGATTTTGCAGCATCGAGAAGACTTCCTGCCGCAAACGGTTTCATCACAACAATTCCGACACCGAGAGCTTCGCATGCAGCACAGAGGTCGCGGCGCGCAGAATCTAGCCGGCAGGTCTCCTTTGAAAATGCTGTAAACTCCATCTGTTTGTAGATATCAGTCTCTGCATCCTCCATATCATATGCAGGGTTGATGGAAAACATCAGAATATCAATCAGACCGGACTCCACGGCACGAAGCGCTGTAACAGGATTATGTGAACTCATGCCAAGATAGCGGATAACTCCTTTTTCCTTCAGGTCGAGTGCATATCTGATAATCTCTGAGTCAAAGACCGCTGCATAGTCTTCTTCCGTATCAACATAATGAAGCATTCCGACATCGATATAGTCAGTCTGCAGGCGGGTTAAGAGGTCGGAAAACGAGGATTTTATCTGCTCTATATCACGTGTTCTTTTATACTGTCCGTCCTCAAACACTGTACAGAGATGCCCCTGAATCATCATCTTTTCGCGTCTTCCGGATAGAGCAGACCCGATGTTTGACCTCACCTCCGGGTCAGGCATAAAGATATCTATATAATTCATTCCGGAAGAAACTGCAGCATCAATTACAGATTTTACTTCATCTCTCTTTTTCCCGGAAAGCCATTCCCCGCCGATACCTACAGCACTGATGTCATGCGGTACCCGTCCGCATCTTCGATATTCCATACGTTACCTCCTGTAAATGCAGATATATTGGATGCACTGGGATTTATGCGTCTTCATTGTAATCCGGTGAGAAAAAAAGGAAGTGTAAGAGGAGGAGAGGCGGGTTTAGAATTTAATTTTGCGGTACAGCGGTTTTCCGCTCTTTGCATGTTCTTCAATCTCTGCTTCAAGTGCTTTCCTTCTTACCATCCATTCATTGATTTTTTTCTGAACCATCGGCCGTGTATAAATGCCGACAAACGCGATGAGAAGACCTGCTGCTATGAGGATGATAAATGCAACAATCCCCTGCATTGTTGTAAGCGGGAACGGCTCCCTCGGGACAACTGTAAGGAAGAAGATGACTGCTCCCTCAAGAATTAATCCGATGGAAAAGGTAAAGAAAGGAACAACATAGACACGGTACAGTCCGCTTATGTTATTCTGAACTGTATCAAGGACTTTTCCTCCGGCGGCCACCAGAGCACCTCCGATAAACCAGGGTATTCCACCGTAACAGATTGTAAATATGTTATAGAGCAGAGAAACATTTCCTGCATTCAGATAATTAACAACGATGCTTGTCAAACATGAGATAATCCCGATGATACACAGCACTAATGCTGCTATGTAGGCAATTGCTGCGAATCTGCCCCGTTTGATGGATTGTCCGAGGATCTTAAAGAAGGCGATGAGTTTGTCATCAAGGTCAAATCCTTTGATAAGAAGAATAAGACCCAGAATCCCGACAACAACGAGAAGAGCGGAAACACCCGGCATAAAGAGCGCAACGATTGCCCAGATTACCAGCAGGAATCCCAGAGGGACCAGGACTCTTTTTGCAAACTTCTGATCTTTGAAGAGTTTTTTAATAACGTAGAACGTACCCTCGATATTTGGAAGCTGTTTTATGGTAACACGTACAATTCCAACAACCTTAAGCTGGGACTGGATAATCGGAAGTACATACTCATCCTCTGCACCATCCGAGATTAAAATACACTCGGACACTCCCGTCTTTTCAACGACCTCCTCTAAGAGTTTTGCAATTCTCCTGTCCCCCTCAAGCATATTCAGGTGGTTTCCGGAGATTACTGCAACCTCTGCGGAGTTTCCGCGTGCTATCTCCTCGTCATATGTCTTTATCGCCTGGAATATAGCATTTGTATCTGAATCCTCGGGGTCTGCAATGCCGAGTTTTTGTGCGGCCTCGAGACAGGCCTCTCTTCCGATGACCGGCGTATCCACTTTTGCCTTGTATCCTACATCATCGTCTCTGTCCACCGAGAGGATAAGTGTGTCTGCGGTCATTTATCTCTGTCCTGTTTGTTTATATTCTATTTGTTTTTTCTGGATTATATACATGTGGGAGGAACCAGTATCTTTGAGAATACCCAGTTCGCCCCCTCTCCCGTCTTAAAAAGCGGGAGATTCCGGTCGATTACCACAGTATTTCTTATAACCTGCACGGATTCCCCAGTCAGCGGATTGTATCCGTCCTTTGTATCTGCTCCCCAGTAGAGAGCAATTCCGCGTCGTTCCCACGCCGGTGTTTTTGCAAGATTAATACCATTTGAAAAGGCAAGTTCATGCAGTTTTTCCGCATTCAGACCATTAAGTTTTTTCTGTGCGGCTGCTGCGGAAAGCCCAGAGTCGGTCAGTATCTTCTGACAATAGCCGTTTATGTGGTTTCTCCATGCTTCTGCCTGACGCCACGCGAGGTATGCGGGAAACTGAGATTCGGAAACCGGGATGATTCGCGCATCAAATGCAAGCGGGGATGCAGAGGATGCTTCCATGGTGAATGCAGAGGATGCAAAACCGGCAGAGACTGATACAAGTTTTTCAACTCTGCAGTCAAAAACCGGTTTTGTGATAAAGAGACTAATCTCATCCGAAAATGTGTAGATAAGGTCAGGAGAAAGCCCTGATTTGCTGAAAAGCAGTTCTGCTGTCTTTACGAACAGGTCTGAAAATTTTTCATCGAACGGTTTGCGGAAGTCTGCTGATACAGTATGAAATGACCTTCCATCAAGCCGGATAACAAACGGCATGGTGGTGGTAAGACGGGAGAAAATCTCCCTGTCTTTCATTTCGGTGTACAAAAATCAGTCTCCAAAAACAGGTTCCTGTTTGAACATCTGTGGAAGGTGGCGGACAATAACAATATCCTCAACAGCCTTTACGATGCGGTACGGAATGATAAGTCCGGTAAAGTTTTTGGTATCGATAGCTTTTTTGTTAATCTCTGTGAGGGCAAGCCCGCTGACTTTTTTATTGGTTACATCGAGTACAACATCCTCGACCTTTCCGATATAAACCGCCTGCTCTGAATAGACATGCATGTCGAAGAGTTCGGATATCTGTTTGTTAGGCATATAAATTAGTTTTTTATTTTCGTGATATATATTAATTCCGTTATAATCCTCAGATTGTCTGTCATATCCGGCAGTTGTCTGACGGACGGGGCTATGAATCCTCCCGTCAAAATAAGCAAAAAAGTATGAGGGGATGGAAGAATCCCGGAAAATTATTGGAAGAAGACACCGTCTTCTTTTATCTCATGTGCGGAGAGGACACTTTTTTTCAGATCGATTGCAGCGTCCTTCAGCGGAACACAGAACAGGAACTTCGGGGCATCTGCAAATCCGTGAAGTCCGATGACAACATAAATATCCGCCTCCTCCTCTTCTGCGAAGTTCAGCAGTTTATCATAGGTTTCCTGTGTGGTCCACGGAAGATACGGCTCCCCGTCCTCTCCGATAAACATCTGGCTTCTGTAGCAGGTCACCGCATCATATCGCCTCTGCGTGCTGTTTGCAAGAATTATGAGATTGGGGGTTCCGGGTTCTCTTACATCGCGCACCGCGCATGAGTACGCGCCTCCAAGACGTTTTTCGACATATGCGGCAAACACAGCCTGCAGTTCCGGATTGGTATCATCCGGGACATCATTTGGTCCCGGATACCAGATTCCTATTGCGCGTTCAACAGTCCCAAGTATCTGTCCTTTGGAGAAGGCCTGTTTAAACCGCTCCGCCCTGCTGGAAGTCCGCAGTTTTTTTACGGATTCCGGTGTTTGTTCTTCTTCTGACACAGTTATGCGATGTGGATGTATTCGTTAACCAGTGCTGCAAATTTCTTATCGTCGCCTAAGATTTTATCGGAAAGTCCCTTGTCCTTGTAGGATTTCAGTTTTTCAATCTGGGCATCGATGACGCCTGCCGGGAAGATACCATCTTTCTCGAACAGCTCACGCTTTTTATCCAGGACTTCTGCCGACTCAAAGCAGCAGGTAGGAAGCTGGTCTAAGGTCTTGAGGAAGTTTGCATATTCTTTGTCGAAGATGTTTCCGGAGGCATAGAGTTTGTTTGCGACTTCAAGTGCATCCGGCATCTCAAGTCCGTGCATTGCTCCTGCGATTAATGCAGCAACTGTCTCATAGAGCTGTGCCGAGCCGTCTGCTACGCGGTACTCAAAGGTCTGCTTTGACATCTTGTCGGTTTTTCTCTTAAGTCCGAAGTTTGCCTCGGCTGCCATATCATTTGATGCATTCCATCCAAGCGGGACACGGACAACCACTGAACGGTTTCTGTCTCCCCAGCAGATGTAAGTAGGTGCCTCCTGGTGTGGCACGAGACGCAGATATGATGTCGGAATGGTGTTTCCGAATGCAGTTACAGCGTCTCCTACATCGAGGATTCCTGCAATCATGCGTTTTGCAGTGTCAGATAATACACCGTCTTTGACCATGAGGTTTTTGCCGTTCTTTTCCGCAAGCATGTGGAAGTGCATTCCGGACCCTGCTTTTCCGACAGTAATTTTCGGTGCAAAGGAAACGGTAACTCCGTACTGTGCGCCGAGGTTTCTCAGAATCCATTTTGCGAGAATAATCTCTTCAACGGCAAGCACCGGAGATACAGGCAGGAACTCGATTTCGTGCTGTTCATAGTATTTTCCGTCTCTGGTGAAGCATCCGACTTCAGGGTGTCCGTATTTGATTTTACCGCCTGCTTTTGCAATCATTTGCATGGCTTCAACGCGCATATCCTCAAACTTGCAGAATGGTGCTGACTCATGGTATCCTTTCTGGTCACGGCCGGGATAAAACTCCTCTTCATCACAGATGACATAGTATTCGAGTTCTCCCAATGTCTTGAACTCCATGCCGGTGTTCTTTTTGAATGCCTGTGCTGCCTGAGATAAGATGTACTCAGGTGCGGATGCCAGTGGTTTTCCTGTGTTGTCGTAGTATGAGCCGAGCAGGTCAAGCGTGGGAATCTCTGCAAAGGGGTCGATGAATGCAGTGGCATAGCGCGGGATAACATAGAGGTCTGAGCTTCCTGCCTCAATGAACGGGAAGATGTTGCTTCCGTCGACACGTTCTCCGTCGGAAAGAATCGTTTCAAGGTACTCTTTCGAGGAGATTACGAAGCTTAAGGTCTTTAATTTCCCGTCTGCTGCTGCATAATGGAAGTTGACAAAGCGGATTCCGTTGTCTTCACAGAAGCGGACGATATCGTCTTTGGTGAAGAACTCCGGAGCCTTTTTCAGATACTGAACCAAGTCGTTCGGGTTCATTAAAATCTCGGCGTCATTCATATTAGAAATATTTGTGTTAATAGGATAAAACCTCTGCGGCATGATGTTTCAACCGGAGTTTTGGAGGTAAGTTTCGCGGCATGCCGGTGTATCTGTTTTACAGGCAGTGTCTCTTCATAAATAAATGAAAAAATCGGTGATTTAGATAAAAAATAGAGGATTAATTCCCGTTCTATTGCCCCCATACACAAAGAACAGAGTGTTTCCCCTCAAAAGAAGGAGGTACTCAATCTGCTATTTGCCGGCAGCCGCTTTGAATGCAGCGTTTACTCTTTCCTTCCCTCTCTTTTGAGATCACGGACGCCCATTACAAACCGCTGAATCGCGGTGATGTGTCCGAGAACACCGTAGATGACAAGAAGCCAGCCGAGGAAAGAAAGTCCTAAGAATATCGGGTTCGGGTAGATGAACTCGGCAACTCCAAGTACAATCAGCAGAATCAGCCTGTCAGCTCTTCCCAAAACACCGCCGTAGTTTCGTTTCAGCCCGACTGCCTGTGCCTGTGTTCCCATATAGGAGGAAAGGAGGACTCCGGTGATGGCGAAGATACCGATGACCCATGCCGGAACGGGGCAGGTCCATGCATTTGTCCCCATAATGCCCCAGACGAGGATGCCGATAACAATCGCGCAGTCTGCATAGCGGTCAAAGACATGGTCAAGGTAATCTCCAATCGGGTTTGCCTTGTTCATGTAACGTGCCAGCGCGCCGTCCAGAACATCAAAAAATGCATTCAGCAGAACAAGGATAACGCCAAGAAGCGGTTTTCCAAATGCGAAAGCCACGCCTGCGCCGAACGCGCAGAATAATGACACGACTGTCCATCCGTTCGGGGTGACGGGAAGGTGGGAGAAGAATTTTGCAATGGGGGTTAATATCCACTGGATTTTCGGGCGAAGGGATTCAAGACTCATAGGTTCATCACATATTCAGACCAGTCAATTGAGCCGAAGGCAGCCGGAAGCTTTCCTTCGGTAAATGCTAAAATCAGGTCTGCGGTTTTTTCAGCATTTATATTTGTCGTATCTATCTCAAATATCTGTTCAGGCTGATATGCATTCACAGCCTCAATCAGGATAACACCAAGCGCTTCCGCCTCGACGTTTTCCCGGATTTTTTCAGGGGAGTAGCCGCGGCCGTTCAGACGCTCTTTCAGTACATCGGGTCTGCACCGGAGAATAATCAGTTTGTCACAGGGAAGATAATGCGCAAGCATACCTTCCGCAAAACCGTCTATTCCGGATTTTACCAGTTCCTCCCTCCATGCATCAGTATCAATGATATCGGACTCATCTTCATTTCCGATAACAA